>CAYLVF010000006.1:14384-22083 GCA_964387045.1 uncultured Melioribacter sp.
AGTATATTCGTAATTATTTTTTGTTCCTCCAGGCAGAACTCCTGATGCAGCTAATTCATTTACCTTTTTTATCAATGGCACCTTGGAAGAATAAATAGCCGCAGATACTCCGGAAGCTTTTGTCATTTCAAGCAGATGCCCAAGCAAGCCGAATCCGGTTATATCGGTACATGAATTTACACCGACTTTAATCATTGCATCTGAAGCACCCTTGTTTAACTCTAGCATAATTTTTTTCAATTCATTAATCGATTCATTTGATAGTAAATTTTGTTTCAACGCTGTTGAAAGAATACCAGTTCCGATTGGTTTTGTCAGTATAAGCACATCATCTATTTCGGCAGTACAATTTTTAATAACTTTGTCGGGATGGATTATGCCTGTTACTACCCACCCGAATTTAGGTTCTGTATCATCAATTGTGTGTCCGCCAATAACACTTATACCTGCTTTACCGGCAATGAATAATGCGCCGTTGAATATTTCGTGAAGTACTTCAGCCGGCAATCTACTACTTGGGAATCCTGCTATGTTTAGGGCAAACAATGGATCTCCCCCCATAGCATAAATATCACTTAATGAATTGACCGCGGCAATAGCTCCGAAATCAAACGGGTCATCAACAACCGGAGTAAAAAAATCTACCGTTTGAACGATCGCAGTGTTTTCATCAATTTTGTATACGGCTGCATCATCGGAAGTTTCCAAACCCACAATTATATTTTCATCAACCGGCAGGGGCATTTTTTTAAGAATCCCTTCAAGAAGCTGTGGACGCATTTTACACGCGCAGCCCAACCCGTGAGTATATCGTGTTAATTTTACTTTTTCATTATTCCCGGTAACCGGTATAGAGCCGGAACCAGGTAGCAGTTTTTTAACAACCTCCGTTATCTGTTCAACTGCAAAATCAATTTCATCAGTAGTAGTATTTCTTCCCGTTGAAAATCTTATTGTTCCCATTGCATCTTCAATGGGGACATTCATTGCTTTTAGTGTTGTAGAAATATCTATATTATCACTGTGACAAGCGGCTCCGGCAGATGCAGCAACATTTACCAATTCCGAAATTATTGTACCTGCTTCAATCCCTCTAAAACTTACACTTAACGTATTCGGCAATCGTTCTTGCGGATGACCATTAACCTGGATCTCCGGGAAATGAGTTAATAACCCCTCTTCAAGTCTATCTCTTGTTATCTTCATATTTTCGTGATAGACATCGAGTTTTTCGCGTATCAGTTCCGATGCTTTTCCAAGTCCGACAATCTCTAAAACATTTTCGGTTCCTGCACGTCTGTCCATTTCGTGGGCTGCGCCATGGATAAGTTTTTCAAGTTTTAATCCGCTTTGAACATACAAAGCTCCGATACCTTTAGGTGCATAAAACTTGTGCCCGGCAATTGATAGAAGTCCTAGATTCAACTGGCTGATCTTCACTTCTATTTTACCTATTGATTGAGCGCAATCGGAATGAAAAGCTATTCCGTGTGAATCGGAAATTGCTGATATATCCTTTATCGGCTGTATTGTCCCGACCTCATTGTTTGCATGCATAACAGTAATTAATATTGTCTGCCGGGTAATTGCTTTTTTAACAGAATCGGGATCAACCATTCCGTATTGGTCAACAGGCAGGTAAGTTACATTGAAACCAAGTTTTTCTAGAAATTGACAAACTTCATATACTGCCGGATGTTCTACTGAAGATGTTATAATATGATTGCCGCTACTCCTGTTTGCAAAAGCAATTCCCTTTATTGCAAGATTGTTCGATTCACTCCCCCCGCTGGTAAAGATTATTTCATCAATACTGCATTCAATTAAATCAGCTACTTGACCGCGTGCTTTTTCAATAGCTTTTTTGGATTCAACGCCGAAGATATGACTGCTGGATGGATTTCCGAAATAATCATTTAAATACGGACGCATGGCATCAGCGACAACAGGATCAATAGGCGTGGTCGCATTATAATCTAAATATACAGGTGCTTTCATAAAGTTCTCATCCTTATTCTCAAATGATTGCTCTCTGATTGGCAACCAAAATATTGCCGGCAACTAATATTAAAGTTAAGAAAAGTTGATTGAAATTATTCATTTATTCTAACCGCAACTATCAAGTTTTCAGAAGACAATTTGCGATTAACTGCTATCTAAAAATGGCGGCAAGTCATTGAAAATTACTTCGAGTAACCGAGATAATTGCAAATCAATAAAGTTTGCGTTGTAATGTTACCATGAAATTTTAATGTGTCACAATTTAGATGAGTTCAAAAAAATTGCACAAACGAATTTCATTGCAGTTTGCTTATGATTAGCTATTTGAGCCGTTAATAATTAATTTGGGAATAGTAATCCGGCAATTAAGCGATTCAATGAAATCAGTTAATTATAAAAAATATTTGTCGGTTTTTCTTTCCTTAGTCTGTATTCACTCAGTCTTTGTTGGGATTGGGCTTATATTTATTCCCCCGTTATTTCTTGAATACTTCGGTTTTTATAATTATAGAGAAAGTTTTTTCCAGGTTCAAGCCGGGGTATTTCATTTGGGCATGAGTATCGCCTATGGAATGGCAGCAGTTTCCCCTTTCAATTCGGCAAAGCTCATCGGTTTTATTATTTATATAAAATTTCTTGCATTTCTTTTTCTCATGATCTATTTCATTTTCGTCCTAAGCATTTGGATGATTCTTCTATCTGCAATTTCCGACGGTTTAATGGGCGTAATAACACTCTATCTCTTTCGGTTATATGTGAAGAATATGAATGTCACGGCAGGAATACAATAAACTGATGAAGTAAATTTTATGCTTACAATTAGAGGTAATTAAAATGTATTCGACCTCTGTTCTTCCGGCAATTATAATTACCGGCGCTTCGGGACTAATAGGAAGAAATCTTCTTAGTGCATTAAAAAACGATTTCAGAATATTTGCGATAGCACGTCGATCCCAAAAAGAAAGCAATGTACCGCAGCATTCAAACATCGCCTGGATGAGAGCGGATATTACTGATTTGAGCAGTCTTACTAAAATATTCCGTGAAATTAAAACAGCAGGAGGAGCAGACTATTTAATTCATCTTGCCGCCTACTATGATTTTGAAAATGTATATCATCCCGAATACCGACGTACTAATATCGAAGGTACACAAAACGTAATAACCGTATCAAAAGATCTTCACTTGAAGCTCTTTATTTTTGCAAGCTCGGTTGCAGCATGCTCATTTCCCGATAAAGATGAATTTATTGATGAAAATTCTCCGGCAGACGGAACACATATATATGCAAGAAGTAAAAAAGCCGGCGAAAATTTAGTTACCGAATTTTCCCAGAATGTGCCTACATGTATCATTCGTTTAGGGGCGGTTTTTACGGATTGGTGCGAATATGCACCACTTTATTTACTAATAAATACGTGGATAAAAAATTCGTTCCGAGCAAAAATCATAGCCGGAAAAGGAGAATCAGCAATCCCATATATTCATATTAGGGATGTTATAAAGTTTATCTGCGAATTATTGGCTAATACTAGCAAGCTATCTCCGGGTGAAATTCTCATAGCATCTACGGAAAATTCTACTACACATTTACAGTTATTTAAAAAATCCACCCGCTATTATTTTGGAGAAGAAAAAAAGCCATTACATGTGCCTAAAATTGTATGTGCACTTGGAATATATCTATTGAATTTTCTCAATCTGTTTGCGAAAAAAAAATTGTATGAAAGACCGTGGATGATAAAATATATCGATAAGAAGTTGAATATAAAGCTGCGCACAACACCTGAAATAATTAATTGGAAACCCGACCGAAAGTTACATATAGAAAAAAGACTACCTTTTCTAATAGAAAAAATGAAAAGCGAACCGATATCGTGGCAAATTCGAAACACATTATTCTTAAAAAAATCGCGGGTGCGGGTTGATTTTATAATATATAATATTCTTACCCGATACGAAGAATTAATAATAAATAATGCCGCCAACGTTATTCTTAACAATTATAAAAACGAACCTCAATCGGAATTTTTTAGAAAAGATGAAGTAGAAATAAAATGGTTTATAAAACTTATATGCAGGCTGCTTGTTAGCTCAATAGACCACAGAAATAAACTCCTAATTCAAAATTATTTCGAAATTTCGGGATTAAGCAGATTTCAATCCGGATATCAATTAGAGGAAATTGTTTTCTTACTAAAAACACTTGAGCAAGAGGTTGTAAATCAATTAAGCAAAAACGAACAATTGCAGAAACACAAAAACGATTTTTATGATTTGGTTATACTGCCGATTGAATTTGCTATAGATGAAGCAGAACAACAGTTCGATAACTTTATACAAAATAAGGAGCACGAAATTGAGGCGGAGCAAGTGGAATCAAAAGATGAAACAAAATCTGCCCGTGAATTGCTCGAAGAGACTATCTGGAGTTGTCTGGTTAACAGAAAGTAACATTCGGTTATTGAAATAATATAAAGCTAATATGAAATTAAGTCTTAGAAATACACAATTGTTCGGATACACTATTGTTGTAGTGTTAATGGGTACATTTACCATTTTTGCTGGATTGTCTTTTATAAACGAAACTGTTCTGAAAGAAGCAAAGCTAAAAGTTCAGATGGATCTTAATTCTGCATGGACGGCTTACAAAGAAGAAAAAGCTTCAGTTCAAATGGGTGTAAGTCTAGTTGCACAACATGAAATTCTTAGAGTTGCATTAAGAAAAAAGAACAATGATCCGCATGTTGATAAACTATTGGCGGAATTAAAAGAAAAGCATCATCTGGATTTTCTTAATCTTGTCGATAAAGACGGCATTATAATTGGCACATCGGGAAAACCTGATGTTCTTTTCCGAAAAATAAGGAACGACCCTGTAATTGAACAAGCCATTTTAGGAATTGTAGCCAGCGGAACATCATTAATTTCTTATGAAAACCTTCTACTTAAAAGTGATAAACTTGCCGAACAAGCGAGTACTCCAATTATTAAAACCGAACGCGCAAGACCTACCGAAAGAATTATGGAAAACCGGGGAATGATTTTGGAAGCCGCACTCCCTATACTCAACGAAAATAATGAAGTTTATGGAATTGTTTACGGCGGAATATTATTAAATAGACGCTTTGATCTTGTTGATAGAATTCGACGTACTGTTTTTGGTGACGACTATTTCGACGGAAAGCCATTGGGAACCGTTACTATCTTTTTGGAGGATACTCGTATTGCCACAAATGTTATAACGGAGGACAGCATAAGAGCAATCGGCACACTTATTTCCGATGAGGTTTATAAAAAGGTTATTGACAAGGGTGAGAGATTTGCCGATAGAGCATTTGTTGTAAACGACTGGTATCTTTCTGCATATGATCCGATACGAGACGCGCAAGAAAGAATAATAGGAATACTCTATGTAGGATTGCTCGAAAAAAAATATACAGCTTACGGGCAGGAATTAACGATTAAATTTATTGGAATTGGTTTGCTTGCATTATTAATTTCCGTATTACTTGCAAACTATTTCTCTGCCAAAATTCGTAAGCCCATATTGGAATTAGTTACAGCTGCGCGAGAAATTTCTGCTGGCAGATTAAGTTCGAGGGTGCACGAAATGCGTGGGAGTATCGAGATACGTGAACTTGCATTTGCTTTTAATTCAATGGCTAATTCATTGGAAGCCGATAGCAAACACCTAAAGGAAGCTGCCGAAAAATTGAAAACAGCATATTTGGAAGCAGATGATAAAAACCGCGCTTATCTCGAAATGCTGGGATTTGTTGCACACGAACTCAAGTCCCCGCTTGCATCAATTGTTTTTGGAATCGGTTCTTTACGCGATAAACTTTTAGGACCGCTAACAAAATCACAGGAAGACGTTCTTAAATCATCGGCACGTAGCGCTGATTACCTCGCGTATACTATTGCCAACTATCTTAATCTGAGTCGGATTGAAGAAGGGGCATTAAAAATTAGACTCACAAAAATTCACTTGCTAAATGAAGTAATTGAACCTGTCATTCAACGATTATCCGAAATGGTTACAGATAACAAAATGGAAATAGATTGTACGATTCCTGGTGACCTGCTAATAAATTGCGATCCGGACCTAATGTCGTCTGTCTTTCAGAATTTATTATCAAATGCAATTAAATATGGTTATAAAGAAACCGTAATAAAAATCTATCATGAATTAGTAAACAATAAAGAAATTCTAATAACAGTTTACAACGAAGGTTCCGGCTTTGGTACAGAGGAAAGAGAATTACTCTTCACTAAATTTTCCAGACTTAACAAAGAGAATTATTCCACTAAATCAGGAACGGGATTGGGCTTATTCGTTGTAAAAAATATAATTCATCAACATGGCGGCAAAATTTGGGCAGAATCCAAGCACGGCAAATCGGCTAAGTTTTGTTTTACTATCCCTCTTTAATTCCTAATTAGTTGCTTCAAAAAGTTTTATGTGAAGCAGCTCTTCAATCTTTGCCAATAACACAGCCGGCTTTACAGGTTTTTCAATAAATGCATCTACAGGTAATAACGCCGTTCCAACTCTGCTGCCAAAATCCAGGTTTGTTTTTGATTTAACGCTTGTCAGCATTAAAATCGGAATATTGGAATACTCTTTGTATTCCGAATTTTCATCGCATGTTCTTAACTCGCTAACAACTCTAAACCCGGCGACAAAATCTTCCATTATTACATCCAGTACAATAAGATCGGGATTGAACTCTTTGATTTTCACCATTCCCTCCGATGCAGAATAAGCAGATTGAAATTCAAAACCCTTTGATTCAAGCACGATTCGTACTACATTGACAAGGTTCACATCATCGTCGATTACTAATATTTTTTTTCTATTATTCATATTTATTAAACAATAATTAATGTGTTATTCAGCTTTTAGAAAATGTATTTCGAATTGATAATTAGTCTCATCCGTTAAAAATCGTAGGTCGTTATCACGGTATGTTAAGTTTTCTCTATCAAATTGAATAAGCAGTAACAAACTAATTTTTCTGTTAGCATTTATTAAATCCCGGAATTTAGATACGGTTATTCCATCAGGGAGATCTAACAAATATTTAATCAATATTCTTCTGCTTCTGTCAACAACCGTGTGATGAATATAATTGTTATCAATGCGATATAGTTTTTTCTGTTTTGTTAATAAAGATAATATTTGTACAAGCTTGTTGCCGGAGATTCCGAATTTAAGTGCTTTCGGAATTAACTCGCTCATAAGTGGAGTATTCAATCCACAGCTTTTGTGAAACCTTTCGACAAAGTTTATTTCTCTCCTATCACAATCTGTTAAGATAATTTCATGAGCAAAAAGTTTATACGTATTGTCCGATCTTTTTATTTCATTAGTTCTGATCATCTGATCAAGCAAACAATTCATAATTCCTTCACATGCAGGATTTCTATTTATACCGAAAATTCCCATCAGCTCATCAAAGGTTTTTCCGTTTTGATCAAGCGGATTTCTTTTGTGATAGTTTTCAAGAGTTCTAATGATTCTACTTTTTAGATGTAATAAATTTTCAGTCTGTATGAAGAAAACCGAATCGTTGGATTTAAAATAAGAAATATCATCCGGGAGTGATTCTGCATCAAATAGAGCTAAATCACTTTCCGAAAAATTCAATCTGCTTGCAATGCATTCAAGAGTTACGGGGCAATTGTGCTTTCT
>CAYLVF010000007.1:0-17836 GCA_964387045.1 uncultured Melioribacter sp.
GGGTTGATCAAATAAGCGGACTCGCATTGCTTCTTGGTATTACAATGTTTCTTCAACAAAAGATGTCAATTAAAGATCCGAGCCAAAAAGCGCTTGTTTATATAATGCCGGTTATGTTTACCGTACTCTTTATGAGTTTTCCTTCCGGCTTGAATTTATATTACTTTATGTTCAACCTCTTTTCGATTGCTCAACAGTATTATATAAATCATCATAAAACCGATGAAGAACTTGTACCCGTTAAAGACCCGAAGAAAAAAGGGGGCGGATTTATGTCAAGAATGATGGAGGCTGCCGAAAAGCAGGCTAAAGTTCAGAAAGAAGCACAGAAGCAATCGAAAAAGAAGAATAAAAAATTCTAAATTAAACGTTGATTTTAGATCAGATTGATATATGCTCACCAAAACGAAAATCATATTTATTTATGCATTGTTTGTCTCTATACTTTTAGGGCAGGATGTAAAAGAGCTAGATCTAAAACTAACTTACAAATCACTCCCCTTCGGATTAACTTCTCTCAAATCGGAATATGATCCTCATGTTTCCCTTGCATTAAGCGGAGGCGGTGCGAGAGGTATTGCTCAGCTGGGTGTTCTAAAAGCATTAGAAGAACATGGTATTGTTATCGATGAAATTATCGGTACAAGCATGGGAAGTATTGTCGGTGGTCTTTATGCAGCCGGTTATTCTATTGAGGCGATTGATTCATTAATAATTCATGCCCAATGGAAAGATTTCTTTTCAATTGGAGAAACAAGTCGGCGAGAACTTTTTCTAGAACAAAAAATTACATCCGATAAAGCAATTCTTGCTCTTCGGCTTGATGGGTTTGAACCTGTTATTCCTACCGCCATAAATACTGGGCAGCGTGTTTCAAATTTTCTTAATCTGCTTAGCTTAAATGCTCCCTTAAATACCATTGATAATTTTGATGACTTGCTTTTAGCTTTTAAAGCGATAAGCACCAATCTTGTTACCGGGGAACCCTATGTACTCGATAAGGGTTCGCTTGGAGTTGCGATGAGAGCAAGTTCAAGTGTTTCCTTAGTTTTGGAACCGGTAAAATTAGATTCTGTTATTCTTGTTGACGGCGGTTTGATCGCAAACGTCCCGGTAAAGATCTCAAAAGAATCGGGTGCAGATTATATTATTGCCGTTGATGTAACAAGCCAATTGAGAAATGAAGATGAACTTAAGTACCCTTGGGAAGTAGCAGATCAATTAGTAAGCATACCGATGCGGATGATTAACAAAGAGCAGTTAAAGGATGCGGATGTAATTATTTACCCGGCTATCAGCGACCACAAGAATAATGATTTCACAAATCTAACCCCGCTGATTGATTACGGTTATGACTCTACAATTAAATCAATTGATATAATCAAAAAGGGGCTAAGGGAACTTTGGATAAATAGAATAGCCGGTGATGATGTTCTATACAAAAATATTATAATTGATTGCACCAACAATGAATTTAGAAGATACATTGAGTATCAATTAAATAAAGCCGATTTAATTACTGAAAGCGAGCTTATATATATAATTTCACAGTATCCATTTTTAGATGATTTTAAAAATCTCTCTGCCAGCGTAAGGAAAGACACTCTTTCAACTAAATTGAAAATAGAAGTTGAAAATAACCCGGTTGTTGAAAATATTATTATAAGCGGGGCAAATCTAATTGATGCGGATTCGATTGTTGCCCGTTCAATTACGCTGAGAAATCATCCTTTTAATGCGAAAAAGGTTGGGGATGTATTCTTGAACATACTTCGCGAATATAGAAACCAGGGATATTCTTTGGTCGGAATATCGGATTACGTTTTTGAGAACGGCACTTTAAAAATTTTCATCGAAGAAGAAACAATAGATGAAATTATTGTTAAGGGTAATGAGAAAACCGCTAGGGAAATAATTATCAGAGAACTCCCTTTTAGAATCGGAAATATTTTTATCAGCAAAGAGATTGAAGAGGGACTTTCAAATCTGCGAAGCACTAATTTATTTGAAAGGGTTGAGCTAAAGGTTGAAAAACAAAACAATAAAAATATACTCATTGTTGAGGTGGTAGAAAAGCCCTCGCTTATGCTGCGTTTCGGGTTAAGAATTGATAACGAATATTTTACTCAAGCTTCTTTTGATTTGCGGGATGAAAATTTAATGGGTATAGGAACGGAGTTGGGAGCAATTTTTTCCGGGGGAATAAAAAATCAATTTATTGCTCTCGAACATCGTGCCAACCGTGTTTTTAATACTTACCTTACATATAGAATAAAGGGGTTTTACGAAACACGGGATATCAATACGTATATTGACGATTCTACAAGCGGCAATAATAGTTTTAAAAGATCAAAATTGGGTGAATACACGCAAAGTCACCTAGGAGGTTCGATCGGTGTCGGGGCGCAGTTGGAGAAACTCGGTAATCTAATGTTTGAGGGAAAATATCAACGTGATAGGATCATGTCTAACGATGAATTTCCTGCCCACGAAACATATACAACCAACATAGCCACTGTTAAAATTATGTTGTCAATTGATACCCGCGATAAATATCCCTTCCCCAATCGAGGAATTATGTTTAACGGTTTTTATGAAACTGCTCAAACAGCATTCGGCGGCGATATCGGATACTCAAAAATTTATTTCAATTATAATAGCGTTTTCCAACTGAGTAATAATCATTTGTTGAGCTATAATTTAAAATTTGGCTACGGAGATGAAACGCTTCCGTTAAGCCAACAATTTTCATTTGGGGGGCAGAATAATTTTTATGGTTATAGGGAGTATGAATTTAGAGGCAGACAAATTTTTATAACTTCACTTGAATACCAACTAAAACTTCCAATTGCTCTCTTCTTTGATACTTATGTGAAAGCAAGATATGATCTTGGTTCTGTTTGGGCGCAACAGGAAAATATACGTTTTAAAGATTTGCGTCACGGGGTAGGCGCTTCGCTTGCATTCGACACTCCAATCGGGCCCGCAGAGTTTTCTGTTGGTAAAAGTTTCCTTATTAAAAAAGCTTTACCGAAAAACCTTATCAGCTGGGGGGAAACTCATTTCTACTTTACAATCGGTTATTACTACTAATTATTCATTACGTGCAGTTTGCTGGGCTAATTTTAAGTATTTACTTGCCAAAACATTAGCTCCAAGTTTTTTATAATGCTTGGACAACTTCTCATATACCAAACTTTTTCTATTCACAATTGCAAAAGCAGATTCAACAAATTGAAGTATCTGATTATTAATTGCAAAGTTGATTTCATAGTTATAAAGATTTAGTGCAGAAATATACGGTCTATGATCGGTTGGATTTGATTTCGCGGCTTTTGCATAATAGTGAAGCGATTTTTCCGTAATATCGGGCGTGAATGATTTTGTCTCGAAAATCTTTGCAGTCCATATCAAAATATCAAAACGATTTTGAGTGAACTCACTGCAAAGTTTTTCTGTGTACATTATAAGTTCATCATCAGTCAGAATGGAATTAGCCAAAAGTATCTTATATAGCTCGATATCATCTATTTGATGAAGTAGAGCAAAATTAAATGCATCAAACAATTCATCGCTATCGCTAGAATTTCTGAAGGTATTTTCAATCGCATTTCTATTCATCTATAAGCAGTACCTAATTAAATTTGCTTTAGTAAAATCCGGAAGTTCGTCAGTAAATTCAATCGTAGTGTTTTTATCCCATTGTTTCTTCGGCGATTCTTTAGAAACATGTTTATCAATTACGGCAAATCTTCTTTCTATTAGTTTGTTTTCGCTGTCAAAAACAAAAAATGCAATAATAACATTGAGAGATAATTTATCGGACCAAATTTTGTAAGAATCAAACGCTCGTTTATTAAGAAGCCATTTAGAGTTATGCTTTCCTTTCCAATCCAATAATAATTTTTTATTATGAATTGTTACTATGAGATCCGGTTTATCTTTCCCCATTTCCCAAAGTTTTTGATAGCGTAAATCCTGCCCAAACTCATGAAAATCAATCCCCCACTGAACCAGGAGATTCTTACCGTGCATTTCCGCTAAGTCATGAAGTTTATAATTATTCCTGAAATCTTCTTTGGATTTATGCGGATTAAAATCTAGCTCTTTCATCACTTCGGAATTTAAGAAAAATTTTCTTTTAATCAGATATTAAAGAAAATTACACCGGTTTGTACCCATATTATCCCCAAATATTTTATAGATAATAGTTATATTCGCTGTTAAATTTATAGAAAGCCGATAGATGAAAGAAATCAAGATAGCAGTATTAGACTTATATAATGGCGAAGAAAATCAAGGGATAAGGTGCATCAAAGATATAATAAATGAAACTAGTGATAGATTTGATGATGCCGAATTAATCTTTTCGCTTTTTGATTTACGAGCGAAGAATGAAATTCCAAATCTAGATTATGACATTTACATATCTTCCGGAGGACCGGGGAGCCCGTTCGAAGGCGAAGGAAGTGAATGGGAAAATAAATATTTCGGACTGCTGTCTAATATTGATGAATATAATAAGCGTTCAGAGAATAAAAAGTTTGTTTTCTTTATTTGCCACTCATTCCAACTAATGGCACGGCATTATAGATTCGCTAAAGTAACAAGCAGGCATTCTCCCTCTTTCGGAATTATGGAGATATACAAGGTAAGCAGTGGTTTCATCGAACCTTTGTTCCATAAGTTGAACGATCCTTTTTACGGTGCGGATTTTCGAGAATACCAGGTTGTTCAACCAAGATTTGAAGTGCTTAATAAATTAGGTGCCCGCATCATTGCTATCGAAAAGGAAAGACCGCATGTTCAATACGAAAGAGCCATAATGGGTGTAAGAATTTCGGATGAAATTGTCGGACTGCAGTTTCATCCCGAAGCCGATCCAGCAAGTATGCTTTTTCATCTTCATAAACCGGAAAGAAAAGAACAAGTCGTTAAAAAATATGGTGAAGAAAAATATTTTGAAATGTTAAGATTAGCGGAAGATCCGAATGCGTTGAAGATGACAAGAAACAATGTGCTTCCCGAATTTTTAAACAATGCTGTAAAAACGATTATTTCGGAAAAACTTATTTACCAATAAACTTTTTTGTTAACCTTGAGTCGGAAGACTAAAGGAAAAAGTACTTCCTTTCCCTAATTCTGATTTAACCCAAATTTTACCGTGGTTTTTCTCTACTAGCTCTTTACACAAAATTAAACCGAGTCCGGAACCTTCTTCTTTATCTGTACCTGTAGTTGTTAAGTGTGTATCAATACGAAAAAGTTTTTCTTTATCCTCTTCTTTTATGCCCACCCCGGTATCGGCAACAAATATCTCCGCATTCGCTTTTTTTAAGTTGCATCCGATTTCAATTTTACCGTCTCTAGGGGTAAACTTAATCGCATTTGATAGAAGGTTTTGTACAACCGAACTGATTGTCTGCTGATCAGCATAAACTAAAGTTCGGGGTAAAATATCATTAACTAAAGAGATCGATTTTCTCTCAGCATTGTTTTTTAATAGGTTAACTGTTGAATTAACCAGCGATGATATATCCAAAATTTCCGGTTCAATTTTTATTCTTCCGGTTTGCACTCTAGACCATTGCAGTAAGTTTTCCAACAGGTTAAAAACAACGTGGGCAGATTCGTGAATATTGTTGGCAAATAATTTTATCTCTTCATCCGATAGTTCTTCAAAATCATCTCTTAAAAACTCCGAGTAACCGATAAGTGATGTAAAAGGACTTCTAAGATCGTGAGCAACTATAGAAAAGAATTTATCTTTTGCTGCATTAAGCTCTTTTAGTTCTTCTTCGGATTTAATTAATTTTTTATTTACTTGTCCTAGCTCTTCGATATATTTTCTTAATTTTGCCTCGTAATTTTTTGCGGCTGTAATATCTCTTAAAATACCCCTATAACTTTTCGTTGTACCATCTTTGTCCCGCACTGCAAAAGCCGTTTCCAATACCGTTACAATGGTTCCGTCTTTTCTTCTTACGCCTATTTCATAATCTTTAACATAACCGTCTTTCTCAAGTTGATTTTTGAACTTAGTTCTGTCGTAAGGATTCAAATACAAGTCTTCAGCAATATTTGCTTTGAGCAATTCTTGTTTGGATTTATAACCGAACAACTCAACACCGGCAGGATTCATATCAATAAGTTTACCGTCGGGTGTGCTTTCGTAAAGTCCGTCTTTAATTTCACGGAATAATGATTGGAATTTCTCGGCAGATTCTCTCTCCTCTCTCTTTCTTTCGATGCTTTCGCGCAGATCATTAATGAAGTAAACCTTATGTTCAATATTACCAACTGTATTTGTTTGAGAGAGTAATTTTATCTCACATTTAAATTGTTCACCTTTTTTATCGACCATAGAAGCGATTGTTTTTTTACCGTTCGTCTCAATAATTTTTTCATCTAAGAAAAGTTTATCAATTTTTTTATTCTTAATTTGATCATCTAAAAAACCAAAATGTTCTTCGAAAGAAGAGTTTGTAAACAATATTCTATTTTCAGTATCCGTTATAATTATTATTTCTGAGAGATAATCACAGAATTTTAAAAAGGAACTGAGTTGAATAGAGTCATTAGAAAAGTTGTTCTGTGTAATCATATTTTTTCCGTTAATTTATATTCAAAATAACAAGCGGTTAGAAGACTTACAAGTATAGTTAAAAAATCTTTTTTATTTCTTTTTAAGAAGACGGATTGATAGCAAGGTAAAGAGTGGGAGATATCGAAAGCGTAATTATTCTTTTTACGGTTGGAGCTGTTTCGGGTGTAATTAACGTTATGGCTGGGGGTGGTTCAACCCTAACGTTGCCGGCTCTAATTTTTCTTGGGCTTGATGGTACAGACGCCAACGGAACAAACCGAATTGCGGTTCTCGTTCAGAGTATTGTTGCCATCCACTCTTTTAGATCAGAGAAATACTCCAGTTTCAAATTAAGTTTTAAAATGGGTCTTTTCACTCTTCCCGGAGCAATACTAGGAGCAATTGCTGCCAGTAATATCGAAGGTGAAACTTTTGAGAAAATTCTCGGTGTTGTTATGATTGGTGTAATCATAACATTATTAATTCCCCGAAAAAAGATAAATGAATTAAATAATATTGAAAAAGTACCTTCGCTTGTTTACCTCTCTATGTTTGCAATTGGTTTTTACGGTGGTTTCATTCAAGTTGGTGTTGGATTTTTATTAATGGCTTCCTTAGCATATTTACTGAAAGAAAGTCTGGTCTTGGTTAATGTTCATAAAGTATTTATAACCTTCTTGTTTACTATACCCGCAGTTATTGTTTTTATACTAAACGATAATATTGTTTGGTTTTATGGATTCAGTCTTGCCGCAGGCAATGGAGTTGGAGCTTGGTGGTCTGCAAAGATTTCCATTAAAAAGGGAGAAAAGATAATTAAGCCTGTTCTTATTATTTCTATCTTTATAATGGCATTAAAACTAATGGGGTTATTTTAAGAAAAATTTGCGGCAGCTTTTTTTAATCTGTCCATCATTGCCAAGCCTAAACCTTCTTCAGAAAGTGGTTCAACCAAAATTAAGTCCAGATCGGCTTCATCAAGTATATGCAACACGGAAAATAAATTTGCAGCGGCTTCTCTAAAATTATTTTCCTTAGTTAAGATTTCTACTCGTGTAAAATTAAAATCAACATTTTGTTTGCTGAAAAATATTCCGCCGATTTTTTTGTTTTCAAGGTTGTTCAAGGTTGATCCGGATAGAAATTTAAGAGGTGTTCTAGGTGAATAATGAAACGGAAGCTGCCCCGGCGAAGTTGGGTCTGTTGATTTTTGTTTGCTTTGGATTTTACAATTCAACAAACTCTCAATTTCTTCTTTTGTAATTCCGCCCGGACGAAGCAGAATTATTTCATCATTCTCTATTTCAACAATTGTTGATTCAACCCCTATTTCAGTTGAACCCCCGTCTAAAATCATATCAACATCATCACCCAACTGATTATAGACATGTACTGCTTTTGTGGGGCTTAGCCTATTGAACAAATTTGCACTCGGTGCAGCAATAGGTACTCCGGAGTGTTTAATTAATTCTAATGCAATTTGATTATTCGGCATTCTCACCGCAACCGTAGGATTATCGGCGGTTACTATCTCCGGAACTATATTTTTCTTCGAGAGCACAAGTGTTAAAGGACCCGGCCAAAACTTATCAATCAATAATTGTATTTTATCGTTATTGATTTCGCAAATTGTTTCTAATTTTAATTTATCGTCTATGTGAAGTATCAGCGGATTAAACGTAGGTCTTCTTTTTATCTCAAAAATTTTCGCAACTGCAATTGGATTGAGACCATCGGTGCCTAAACCATAAACTGTCTCTGTAGGAAAAGCGACCGTTCCACCGCCTTTAATAATATCGGCTGCTTTTAGTATATTTTCTTTTGTTGATTTAACAATACTCATAAACTTCTGCAAATGTTAAACACAAAGATAAAGAGATAAAACCGTAAGTGGAATCAATCATATTTATGAAATAAAGAGTGAATAAAATGGATGGACTTAAAGAACTGAAAGACTTTAGTAAATTGTTATCGGATGAAAGCGGGAAAGTAATTCGTCAATATTTTAGAAGTAAGGTTAGCGTTGAAACAAAGAAAGATGAATCCCCCGTAACAATCGTTGATAAAAAAGCAGAAGAAGTAATGCGGGCATTGATTGAAAAAGAATTTCCCGAACACGGCATTTTGGGAGAGGAGTTTGGAGTTAGTAATGAATCTGCCGAATACCAATGGATACTTGATCCAATTGATGGAACAAAAAGTTTTATCTCCGGTGCAGTTACATTCGGGACTCTAATTGCCTTGTTAAAAAATGGAGAACCGGTTTTAGGTGTAATTAATCAACCGATACTTAATGATTTCTTAATCGGTGATAACCATTCATCTGAATTGAATAATTCTAAAGTAAAAGTAAGAACGTGTAAGAGAATTGAAGATGCGACCCTGCTGACCACAGATCATCTTAACATCGAAAAATTTCAGAGCGCAAAAGGCTTTGAAAACTTAATGCGTAAATCAAAAATATACAGGCAATGGGGTGACTGTTACGGTTATTACTTGGTTGCATCCGGGTTTGCCGATATTATGATTGATCCGATTATGTCCGTTTGGGATACAATGGCTCTGATTCCTATTATCAAAGGGTCAGGCGGGGTAATAACAGATTATCAAGGAAATGATCCCGTGAAAGGAAATAGCACCGTTGCAACTGCCGGAGCAATTCATAATCGGGTTATTGCAATATTAAATAATTTTTAACGGAATCCGTCTTTCTTCAGTGAATCAAACGAGCGGTAAATTACTATTTCTACCGTGTATGTTTTGAAATACCCTAGCGATACTACTTTCACACCATTGGTTTCTTTAGAGAGATTTATTGACGCAAGAAGTTTATCTCCTTCAATCAAATCTTGCTTATATGATTTTCTTGTTTCCGGAATATTGCTGAGAGCAAAGTAAATTCCCTTTTTAGCATTAGTATAGGCATGGTTCATATCTTCATCAAATGATTTTGTTTCTTGGGCGACGGTAAGAAAAAAAGGAATAAACAACAGAGTAAGCAGAAATTGTTTTTTCATATTCTTTCCCTTACAATTATGAATGTTTATTCTTTAAAACAAAATAGATTTTATTGTCAATATAATATAGAGATAAGGTTGATGCAAGATTAATTTATAAAATAAAGAAGGGATGAAATACAACAACAAAATCATTGGGAAGGTAAATCCTGATAAAACTTATAAAAACTACTAAGTTAGCATTAAAAAAAATAATGCGAAAACAGTCCTTAATATAATAAAATTAAAATGACGTGATATATATCACAATTATTAAAAAACTTTGAAACCATCTTGGCATCATACTTTATAAAAGTTTTTCAAAATAATAGCTTATTGACAAAACTTGATGTTCAGAACAAAAATTTTCATGATTAAAAATCCGCTAAAATATTGTTTGTTGTTTTTCTTTGTCATTTTGTTCTCAAATGCTGAATTACTTCACATAGAGAGAAATAATTCAAATGAAGAAATTTTTGTATCAATTGTTAATCAGTATGAAATAACTGATAACTCGATAGAAAACGAAATCGATTTTTTAAAAAGAGAATCGGCAAAGCAATCTAACCACAATTATCTTTTCAATAACTTAGCCCAAAGAATCGACAAGGGCAGAATAATTGATCTTTCGCAAAAACTGTTTTGGGGACGGGTCAGGCTCGAATTACAAATTTAGTTTTATTCATTTCTTCGAAGTTTTCAGACTTTTATTTATGAACAAACAAGAGGTAAATCTTTGAATACGTTAGTAAAAATTTTAATACTCTCACTAATTTCGATATCGGCAATATTTTTAGGAGTTCAAGTTTCAACAGCAGATGAGAATGTAAATTATAGCAACGAATATTTTGATATCAATAACAACGTAAATACAGTAATTGAAATAGATTTTATTCCTAGCGGGACAATGGTTGCCTCGTGGTATGGACCAGATTTTCACGGGAAGCAAACTGCTAATACGGAAATTTATAATCAATTAGCTTATACAGCTGCACATAAATCTCTTCCTTTTGGTACAATGCTTCGTGTTACAAATCCGCGTAACGGTAAACAAGTTATAGTTAGAATTAATGACAGAGGTCCATATATCGAGGGGCGAGATATAGATTTATCAAAGGGTGCGGCAATGGCTCTTGGTATGATTGAAAAAGGAGTTATTAGAGTAAAGATTGAAAAACTCATCCCCAGGACAACTACAAGTTGAGTATTAGAAAAAATGTGAAATCCGTCAAAAATAGGATAATAGTGATAATGTTTTGTTGATAGTTTTGAACATTCTTCTTATACTTACACAACATTTTCGGAGGGCTAACCGAAAGTATTTCTAAATTTTTCAAATAACAAATTTATCTCACAACAGGAGGATTTCATGAAGAAGGTACTTTTTACAGTTATAGTTCTTTTGATGGTAGTGTCTTTAACCCAAGCACAAAATAAAGGTAGCATGGGTGTTTCAGTACAAGGTGGCATTGCGCTTCCAACTGGTGATTTCGGTGATGCTTACGATATGGGTTTTGGAGGTAGAGGTTTATTTATGTATTACCTAAATCCCAACATGGCTATTACAGGTACAGCGGGATATTTTACATGGAAAGGTAAAGGTGATTGGGATGCAACATTTAATACAATTCCGGTAATGGGTGGTATTAGATATGTACTCGGTAAAGGAGATTTCAAGCCTTACGTTTCCGGTCAACTTGGTATGTATTTCTCTTCATTTGAAGTCGAAGTTGATTTAGGATTCTTCGGTGGAAAACAAACAATTGATGATAGCGGCTCAGATTTTGGTGTTGCTGTTGGTGGTGGTTTCTTAATGCCCATCGGAAAAACCATGAATTTTGATGTAAGTGCCGAATACAATATTATTTTCACTGAAGGGAGTTCAACTTCTTATTTAACTGTTCTAGCCGGTTTAGCATTTGCTTTATAAGAATAAGTTATTATAATAAAAAGGCGACTGAAAATGTCGCCTTTTTTATTTTAAATAATCGAAAAAATTTTATTGTTTCTCAGCTAACTCTTTTAACTCTTCCATCGTAAACAACGGTATTAATTTTAAATTAGCTTTAGCAAGATTGTCAAATGATTTCGGATCTCTTACAATCACACATAATACGGTATCAATTTTAGCACCAAGTTCTCTAAGCTCATTTACACTTGTAATTATTTGTCCGCCGGTTGTAACAACATCTTCAATTACACACATGTTTTTATTTTTGAAATCAATACCTTCAGCTAATTTTCTTGTGCCGTATTCCTTAGCTTGCTTTCTTACAAATACCGATGGAATATTTGTTTCTATTGAAATAGCTGTTGATAATGGAATTCCGCCCATCTCTAACCCGCCTAAAACTTCTGTTCCCTGCGGAATTAGTTGTTTCATCTCGCGAGCTATTGGAATTAACAAATTGGGTACGGATTCAAATTTATACTTATCAAAGTATTCATTTGATATTTGTCCGGATCGAAGTAAAAACTCACCGGTAATGTGAGAGATATTATAAATCTCTTTTCCTAATTCAGATTTAGTCATTTTGTTTCTCGTAAGTTGTTGTCATTTTAGTAAAGAAAAAATTTTTTTAACTCATCATCAAAATTGAGATGCGGGTGAATTTTAACCAATGATTTAATTTTATTTATTTGGGACGAAGCAAACTCTTTTGTTTTGACCGAGTGGAGGTTCCTTATCTTATGTTCAGAAGCATCAATTATTCTCCTTATCTCCGTTATTAATAATTTGCATTTATCACTAAAGACAGTTTGACTGAATTTTTCCCATATATATTCAACAGCTTGATCGTTTGGATGCAGCATATCAATATTATAAAACCTGTAATCTCTTAATTCGTCGACAACAATCTCGTATGAAGGGAAGTAAAATACATTTTCGAAAGAGTTGATTATGTTATTTACGGCAAGATGTAAACTTGATTTACTCAATTGATTTTGATGAGCTCCGTCTTTCCAATGCCGAATCGGTGAAACAGTGAGTATTATTTTGGCTTTTGGGCTTTCATTCCGGATAAGATTAATCAGCTCAGAAATATTATTTGAGTTTTCTTCAACCGTTAAAAATTCCTTGCTAAATTCTTTTGAGGGAATTTTATGACAATTAGAAACTATAATATTCTTTTCTATATGCCGGTAAACGAAAGATGTCCCCAGTGAAATAATTACCCAGTCAACCTTTTTAATAAAATCAGAAACTAATTTTGAATTGTGATTAATATTTTCTAAGACAGTTGCTGCGGAATGATATGAAAAATCACTGTGATGAAAAAAGCTGTGCCACTCACCTTGGTCAAATATAAGATCATCCTTAGCGAAAACTTTTTCCGATGTGATTAATTCAAAAGAGTTTTTTATGGAAGCGGCGTTGTAAAGAACCCCAAAAGGATTTACAAGTGAATTGAACTTATACTTTAAAAAATAATTGCCAATGTTTTCCGCAAAGCACGAACCAATTGTAAAAATCGAATCATTATGCTCAATTTTAATTGGGAACGGCTCTATTTCTATTTCGGTTCTAAACTTCATCGAAAGTTGATTTTATTATGCCGAAATATAGCTAATAACATTCTTATTCTTACTTTTTTGATGAATTGGTGATTTTTTTGTATAATGAATAAAATTGCCCAGTATAAAAAATATGAAACTTAAAATAACCGCAATAGGAGAAATACTTTTCGATGTGTATCCAACATATAAAAAATTAGGCGGTGCTCCGTTTAATTTTATCTACCATGTCTGGAAATTGACGAATAACGGTAAGTTTATTTCCCGCATCGGTAATGATAATGAAGGAAAAGAAATAATTGAATTTTTAGAAAAGCAGCAATTCGATACAAATTATATCCAAATTGATGATTCGGTAAATACCGGAAGCGTGAATGTTAATCTTGATGATAAGAAAGTCCCGACTTTTGATATAATTGAAAACCGGGCTTATGATTTCATAGAGCATCGACCGGAACTTGATGATTTAATAAAAAAATCTGATTTGCTGTATTTCGGAACCTTGGCTCAAAGAAACGAAACTTCACGAAACACAATTAGCACGTTAACACAAAACGCTAAAAAAGTTTTTTGTGATATCAATATTCGACAAAATTATTACACAAAAGAAATAATTCATAAATCGCTTGAAGCAAGCAGCGCAGTTAAGCTCAATGTTGATGAGTTCGAATTGATTAATGGTTTGTTGATAGGCAATGATTATGAACTTAAAAAAACCGCTTATAAAATAATAGATATATATAATCTTGACTTACTTTGTGTAACGCTCGGAAGTGAAGGTTCATATTTATTTAAAGGTAATGAAGAATCTTTTCACAAAACAGAAGTAAAAAATATTGTTGATACAGTCGGTGCCGGAGATGCGTATGCCGCTATTATGAGTCTTGGTTATTTAATGAAGTGGGGAATTGAAAAAACAAACCAACTTGCGTCCGAATTTGCAGCAGAAATTTGTAAAATAAAAGGAGCTGTTCCAACAGAGGATAATATTTATAATAACTTCCAAGAGAAAATAAAAAATGAGTGACAAAGGATTGTACGTTCAACTTTATAATATTCACGGATTGATACGGGGGCATAATCTTGAACTCGGTAGAGATGCAGATACGGGAGGACAAACCAAATATGTTCTTGAACTTGCCAAAGCATTATGCGAAAGAGATGATGTTAGAAAAGTTGAGATTGTTACAAGAAGAATTGAGGATAAAGATGTTTCGAAAGATTACTCACAACGCGAAGAAAAAGTAAACGACAAACTTTCAATTGTTCGCATTAGGTGCGGAGGATTAAAATATATCCGTAAAGAATTATTATGGAATCATCTCGAAGAATTTGTCGACAAATCAATTAAGTATATTAAGAGCAAAGAAGAGCTTCCGGACATTATTCATAGCCATTATGCAGATGCCGGGTATGTATGCACAGAGTTAACAAAGTTTTTCGGAATTCCGTTGATTCATACCGGTCATTCATTGGGACGAAACAAATTTGATAATCTTCTTAAAAACGGTTTGACCGAAGAGGAAATAAACAAACGCTACAAAATGAAAAAGAGAATCAGTGCCGAAGAAGGTGTAATCTTTTTTGCGGATAGAGTTGTCACCAGTACAAACCAAGAAATAAAAGAACAATACGGGTTATATGAAAATACAAACGAAGAAAAGTTTGTTGTTATTCCCCCAAGCGTAGGTTCAGATCGTTTCTATCCTTATAATGAAAAAAGAGAATGGGACAATGAAGAACGCAAAATTAGAGATCATATTCGAGATGAACTTTGGCGGTTCTTCACAAATCTCAATAAACCGTTAATCTTGTCATTATGCAGACCGGAAAAAAGAAAAAATATTTCCGGTTTGATTGAGGCTTACGGAGAAGATAAAGAATTACAAAAGAAAGCTAATCTTGCCATTTTCGCCGGTATTCGAAAAGATATAACTCAAATGCCGGATATTGAAAGAGAAGTGTTAACAGAAATGCTTTTGCTGCTGGACAAATATAATCTTTACGGTAAAATGGCAATCCCCAAAAGGCATGACGTTGAAGATGAAGTACCGGAGCTATACAGAATTGCAGCCGAAACACGAGGAGTATTTGTAAACTCTGCATTCAATGAACCGTTTGGATTAACATTAATTGAAGCAGCAGCAAGCGGACTTCCTGTAGTAACAACAGATGACGGCGGTCCAAGAGATATTCTATCAAACTTGGCTAACGGTGAACTTGTTGATGTTTCCAATTCACAAAATATTGCTGAGGGTATTCACAAAATTTTGGATGATGAATACAAGTGGGAAAAATATTCAAGAAACGGAATCGAGCGAGTTGAAAAATTTTATTCATGGAAAGCTCATGCCGATAGATATATTGAAGTGTTAAAAGAAGTTCTCGAAGAGAATAAAGAAGAACCGAAAACGTTTATATCAACCGGTAAAAAATTGTTGAACTATGATAAGTTTATGATCTTTGATATTGATGATACATTATTGGGCAATAAAGAAGCGGCTGAAAGGTTGAAAGAATTTATTAAGCAGAATTCGCATCAAGTCGGGTTTGGTGTTGCAACCGGAAGAACAATTGATTCTGCCAGAAAAGTTTTGAAGGATAATAATTTCATCCTTCCCGATTTAATTATCTCTTCGGTTGGTTCTGAGATTTATTACCGCAACAAAGAAGATTACGTTTTTTCAACAGGTTGGGCAGCACATATTTCACAAGGATGGAAACGTGAATTGATTGTTAATTCGCTTTCCGATTTTGATTTTCTTGAATATCAAGAAGAAGATACTCAGCGTGATTTTAAGGTGAGCTATTATATTAACGACGCCGAGACAAACTATCAAAAAGTTGTTGACGAACTAATACAAAATAAAATAAAAGCTAACTGCATAATTAGCCATAAAAATTATTTAGATATACTTCCTGCAAGAGCAAGTAAGGGAAGAGCTGTTCGGTATATAGCTTATAGATGGAATCTGCTTCATAATAATATTCTTGTTGCCGGTGATTCGGGCAACGATGAAGATATGTTAACGGGAGAGTTGTTGGGCATTATCGTAGGTAATCATGGTGAAGAACTCGACAAACTCAAAGGAAGAAGAAGAATATATTTTGCAAAAGCAGATAGATCCGACGGTATAATCGAAGGCATTGAATACTTTAATTTTCTCGGAAAGGAATAAAATTAAATGAAAACAAAATTTTTGAAAACGATTGAAGAGAACTCGAGTGTATTTTATAGTTTTATGAATTTTCTATCGCAAAGAGATAAAAAACTTTGTGTAACGGGAAATATAATAGAATACTTGAACGAATTTACAGAGAAACATGGAGACTCAAGCCAAAAAATTGAAAGTATTCTTTATAGCTGCCAGGAATCACTTGCCATATCCGACTCCGTTTATATAGGTGTTCGAGAAAAAATCAGTGATATGCAATTTTACCAGGTGAATATTTCCGAATCTTTTATCGAGGAAATTTCGGTTAAAGATTACTTAATGGTAAAAGAAAGTTTTGTTGATCCGCAAAACAGCAACAACATGCTCAATCTTGATTTCTCTCCGTTTTACGGCAACAGTCCTTTTGTCCGCGATACAAAGAATATCGGTCAAGGTGTTGAATATCTTAACCGCTACTTGTCAAGCAAGATGTTTACAGATACGGAAAAATGGAAAGATATCTTTTTCAATTTTCTTCATCTTCATAAACATAACGGTCAGCAGCTGATACTAAATGATAGAGTTAAAGATGCCGATCATCTTAATGAACAAGTTGACGCCGCAATTAAATTTGTTAAAGAATATGAAGACGAAACTTCTTATGATCAAGTAAAGCATGATCTTCAAGATATCGGGTTTGAACCCGGGCTCGGTAAATCTGTAAAGGAACTAAAGATTAGTTTAAATCTGCTGAACAATATTCTTAATTCACCTGACCATCAGTCTTTGGCAGAATTTATTTCCCGTATTCCAATGATTTTTAAGATAGCAATAATTTCTCCGCACGGATTTTTTTCACAAACAAGCGCAATGGGATTGCCCGATACAGGCGGTCAGGTTGTTTATATTCTCGATCAAGTAAAGGCACTTGAGCAAGCTTTAATTGAATCATTAGAGAGAGCCGGGCTAAATGTTCTTCCCAAAATTATTGTGCTTTCAAGATTAATTCCCGAACCTATGGGAACAGATTGCAATAAAAGATTAGAGAAAATTTACAACACAAAAAACTCATGGATATTAAGAGTGCCATTTCGTGAACACAATAAAAAAGTTACGGATAAATGGATTTCACGTTTTGAAATTTATCCTTACTTAGAAGAATTTGCCGAAGATTCTTATATCGAATTATTAGCCGAGTTTGGAAGAAGACCGGATTTAATTATTGGCAATTATTCAGACGGTAATCTTGTTTCTTACCTTCTTGCGAAAAGATTTAAGGTAACGCAATGCTGTATTGCACACGCACTTGAAAAAAGTAAATATCTCTTTAGTGCATTATATTGGAAAGACCTTGAAAGATTTTATCATTTCTCTCTTCAGTATACTGCAGACTTGATTGCAATTAATTCGGCAAACTTTTTAATAACTTCATCTTATCAGGAAATTGCAGGTACTGATAAATCAATCGGGCAGTACGAATCTTACAAACATTTTACAATGCCCGGTTTATATCGTGTTGAAAACGGTGTTAATCCGAAACACACTAAATTTAATATAGTTTCACCTGGTGTAAATCAAAAAGT
>CAYLVF010000007.1:17936-20189 GCA_964387045.1 uncultured Melioribacter sp.
TTAATCCGAAACACACTAAATTTAATATAGTTTCACCTGGTGTAAATCAAAAAGTTTTCTTTCCCCCTTCTAAAACCGAAGAACGAATTGAAGAAGTAACTGCGAGTATCAATGAAATGTTTTTTGAAAATTTGGAGAAACCATATCTATGGGGAAAACTATCCGATCCTGATAAACCACCGATATTTGTCATGTCAAGACTCGATAAAATCAAAAACGTAACAGGATTAATTCGCTGGTTCGGCGAATCGGAACTATTAAAGAAAAAAACAAATTTGATAATAGCAGCCGGAAGAATAAATCCGGATGAGTCTTCGGATGCCGAAGAGAAAGAGCAAATTGTTCTAGCACATGAACTGCTGCAAAAGTATAATCTTCACGATAAAGTAAGGTGGATAGGAAGACCGTTGCGCAAAGATGAATCCGGAGAGGCTTATAGAAGAATAGCCGAAAAGCGCGGAGTGTTTGTTCAGCCCGCTTTTTTTGAAGGATTTGGGTTAACAGTAATTGAAGCAATGACAACCGGTGTACCGGTATTCGCAACAAAATACGGCGGACCTTTGGAAATTATCGAACATAAAGTTCACGGTTTTCATATTGATCCGGCTAATGACGGCAAAACGATTCAAGTACTTGAAGAATTTATTCAAAGAATGATTGACGATAGTGATTATTATGAAAAAATTTCTCGAAACGCTATTAAAAGAGTAGATGAAAAATATAACTGGACTTTATATACAGAAAAACTTTTATCGCAATCTAAAATTTACGGCTTCTGGAAATATTCAACCGACATGGAAAACAAAGGTATGGAGGCTTATCTTGACTTATTTTATCACACGGTTTATAAGCCAAGAGCAAAGGAATTGCTGGAAGAGCATTCGAAAAGGTAAGTCTAAATCCCCGGGATTTATCAAAAAGAAATGGTGGTCAATAACTTCCGATAAACAGTTTATACTGGAAAAATCCCGGGGATTTTTTATAAACTTTCTTTTCTCACCATTCTTGAATAAAGAGATAATTCCGAATCAAATAACCATCTCAGCCACAGCTTAAACCATGATTTATGATAATGAAGGTTATCATAAAACTCGGGAGCCATTTCTCTTAACTTAGGTAACTTATTCCAAGGTATAGAAGGAAAATCATGATGCTCGTTATGATAGCCTACATTTAGAGCAAGAATATTTAACGGACCATAATAACTATATGTTTCCTGCGGGGGATATGTAAGAAAGTGTTCTTGTATCCATCTTGCACCAAGAGGATGAAAGCCGATTGAAAAGAAAAACGAAAACACTAAATAGAGAAATGAAATCCAGCCGAAGAAATAAATAATTATGAGATCAAATGTGAAAACAAAAAACCAATTTACAAATGTCCATGCATCTGCAAATTTTATATTTAATCTTGGCGGACGTAATGCCTGAAAAACCGGGAAGAAAAGAAGCCACAAACTTTTTCCGACAAAATTGCTGCCGATTAACTTAGCCTCCCACTTACTAGCCAGGTCAGCATCAAGTTTATAATCACCTTGATGGGAATGATGCTGCAGATGATATGTTCTAAACGAAATGCTGCTTGGTACTACATTCGGCAGATCAGCCATAATTCCGAATATCTTGTTCAAAGATCTGCTCTTATAAATCAAGTTATGAGTTGCTTCATGAATCAAAACAAACAGTGAATGATTAGCGAAAGCACCGACAAGAAACGCAACTATTAAAGCAAGCCACCATGCCGTGTTTGAAAGTAAAATTGCAATTGCAATTTGCAAAGCAACAACTCCGATAATTATTAATCCACTTATAGGCGTACGTGAAATTAATTCTCGTACTTCGGGGTGAGCTTTTAGAATATCTCTCGTTCGCTGCTTGTGAGGTTCGGGTTGATCGGAATAAACAAAATCTTTTGGGTTAGACATACATTCCTCCGCTTGCGGTTACTCTGTTCAAATTTACAAAAATATGCAAAAAGTATTAACCGAAAGTGGGTGAGAGATTTAATGAATTAAATCTCTACGAAAGCAAAGCGAATTGAGTTAGATGATGTGTAAGATGTTTTATGTGAAAACGCTCCCATTCTTCCTTATTTAGTTCTCCAAAGGTTGGATTCATAATTATTGAGTCGGGGTTCTGTTCAAAGTATTTATAGTAGTCTTCTACTTCATTTAGCAAATTACTCTTCGCGATTTCTATAGTTTGGAATTGATAACCTTGCGGTATTAATTCATTTGCCGGACTTTTAAATTCA
>CAYLVF010000008.1:0-10700 GCA_964387045.1 uncultured Melioribacter sp.
GATACAAAGAAGATGGTTTTGATGAGATGATTTAAAATAGAACTTTTCTAATAATTATCTAATATCGAACAAAATAACTTGTGAACTTCGTGCATCCTTTGTGTACTTGGTGGTTAATAAATTCATTAAGAAAATTTTTTTCAAAGATCCATACCCAAAACAAATTCCCTCCTTGAAAAAGTATGTTCAATAAGACCTTTCGTACAATTTAAATTATGTTGATTCTGCTAAAAAGAATTGTTAGCTTATATTTAGTTTCAACAAGAGGGAAACGACATGAAAAAAATATTATTAATTTTAATTGTGACTCTATTTGCAAGTATAGTAATCGGACAACCTAAACCAACAAAAGTACATTATGAAAATCTAAGTGCATACAATATTATTGATGTTAATAACATCCGGTTTTATATCAAGGACTACAATTTAGACGCCAGTTATAGAACCGGCGGCGATGCAAATTGGTTCATTGAAAATTACAACGGCTATGGCTTGGTTTATGATCACGGAATGTGGTTAACCGGAAAGATAAATAACAATATAAAATCCGGTATTCGTGAGTGGTGGTATCAATATTCACCAGGACCAATAATTGATGGTCAGCCTGCGTTAATTTCTCATCCTGAAAATTCCGATAAATACCGTATCTATAAATTAACCGACGGGGATGATGAAACTAATCCCGATTACGCAGATTGGCCTGTTGAATTTGGTGCTCCGGTTGATATAGAAGGCAATCCTAAATTATACGGCAATCAAATGTTGTGGACTGTTTATAATTTATTCGATACCAATTTTGTACCTGCTAACCCATACTATATTCCGACAAGTGAAGAAAAGTTAGATTACATTTTACCCGTAGAAGTAAGAGAAACTGTCTATGCTCATGCAGCTACAACAAATAATGATGACGATCTTCTTTCAAACATAATTTTTATCGAGTACGAATTTATCAACAAAGGTGATGTGCAAATTGATTCGGCATATTGGGGATTCTGGACGGATATTGATTTTGCAAATTTTATGGACAATAATCCTCTTGTTGATCCAACTCGGCAACTTGGTTTATGTTATTCTTCTACTGATGTTTCAGGTACATATACGGATGGAACACCCGCAGTGGGATATGCTTTGTTATATGGACCTCAAGTCGAATCACCAAGTTCAACGGCTGTTTATAAAGGGAAGGAAATTGAAGGTAAAAAAAATCTAAATCTCAATACATTCCATCCTATAATGGATGATTCTATTTACATGCCTGCTGATAGTAATAACGTCTATCCTAATCACTTAGAGGTAAACAACTTGATGGGACCGATTTATGTTTATACTCAAGCATGGAATGTAGCAAGAGGAAATGGCGCTTATAATATTCCCTATTACGATACTTATAATGAAGAGTACACAAATTTTCCGTTTAGCGGTGATCCTGAGAATGATGTTGGGTGGTATGCTTACCAAAATAATCCGGGTTATTATAATGGCGGGGGAGCCGGATTCGCTTTCTTTGCCGGTCCATTTGATTTTGCTCCGGCAGATACTCAGTGGGTAATGCTCGCTTTAATACCTGCATTAGGTGAAGATAACTTTGATTCAATTACAAAATTGAAAAACAAAGTTGACGAACTTAGAAACATGCCTTACGATTCATTAGCTGTTTCAAGTAGAATAATTACATCGATTGATAATGACGCAGAACAGCTTCCTTTGAAATATGAATTAATGCAGAACTATCCAAATCCTTTTAATCCATCTACGAGAATTGATTACACAATTCCGAAAATAGAAAATGTTAAACTCGAGATTTTCAATGTGCTCGGAGAAAGGATTGAAATTCTATTTGACGGATTTCAGCAGCCGGGGAAATATACAGTTGATTGGAATGCGACAAAATATTCAAGCGGTGTATATATCTTAAAAATGACAAGCGGTTCTTACATTAACAATAAGAAGATGATTTTGGTTAAATAAAATTGTTGATTTAGCAACTACCTTATATCCAAAAACTCTTTAGAAGGAATGATAGCTACTTTTAATACTTTTGTTCCTATACCAGGCATATCTATATGTGCTATATACATTCCGCCTGCTACTATTTGATTGCTCTCATTTCGTAAATCCCAATCCGCGTATTTTGTTTGATCATCTTTTTCCAACCTTCTTACTTGCTGACCCGATATTGTAAATATCCTTATCGTTGCTTTAGTCGGTAAGCCGATAAACCGTACATAATTTTGATTCGTTATGTTATTACCCGCAAAAAACGGATTTGGGAATACACTAATCTCGTCTATCTTCTCCTTTCCGCTTTCGGTGTCATTAAAGTTCGGCGCTTCTAATTTTATCTCAAATACATCTCCATCGCTTAGTGGGCGGAATGTCGTTATACGTATTATTGTTCCACGTTCAGGCTGTTCTCCTTCGAAGACTATATTCCCTACTCTATGTTGTGCGCTTAAACTTCGGCCGGAGGTCTCAGGAAAAACTTCAGGGTAGTCTCCTTCCGGTTCGTAACAATAGAACCTTTCCCACATATTTGTGGTTTCATCTTTTGTCCACGTTGTATCTCTTAAGGTCTGATCAAATACTTTTATTATTAATCTCTTGGATTCCGTACCGTCTCTGCTTATCTGCCATACTTCAAACGGTAATCTTCCTTTTCCTTTGGGATCATCATTTCGGAAAAAGAATAACGGTGAATAGCCCGTTGTATAATACTCACTCCCTTCTTCGGTAAAACGTATTTCATATATGTTATAACCTATATTTTCTGTATAGTTTAGATGACTCTTACGCGGAAATTGTACGCCACCTATTCTAAACTTCCACTTGTTAGTTGAATTATAATTATTTAATAATTTTGTTGGTGTGTCAAGATATCCTTCTTCATTTCTGATTTCTAATATCTCTTTTACTGCATATTTTCTGTTCGGATCTATAGCGAGAATGGAGTCCCTTCCATAATTATCTATAAGCAAGATAAACCCGGTATAAACATTTTTATCCTCCATATCTGATGTTAATTGGTAGTTCAATTTACTAAGAGTATCCTCCGTTACTATATTGATTAAATTATAGGCAAGTCCAAGAGCAGTGTCAATAAATTCAACTTTAATAAGATCATCAGTCGTGGCCGCAGGATCAATTATCTGTGTTGTTACAACTGCATCCGACACACCTATTGTCTGATTGCTCGTAATTATATCGTTTTGATTATAAGCAGAGCTGAAATCAATCTTCGATTTACCCGGAACTATTTTAATAATATTTGGTACACTCTTCAAATAAGTTGGATTGCTTGACCGTGAGTAAGCATAAGCTGAAACTCCAAAATAATATTCACTTCCGCTTAAAAGTGGACTGCCTGTAAATACATCGGTATCGATACTAACAAATCTTTTTAAACCACTATCACTGCCAAAAATTACCGGGACTTGCACACTCACACCGTTTACAATAATATTGTCTTCAATTACTGTTACACCATTTACCCGGTCTGCAATGAATATTGTTTCAGGATTACTTCCCAGTGAATCACGATATTGCTCTACAATGTATCCTTCAAATGTATATGTTGTATCCGACAAACCTTGTTTTTCCAAAAATATATCGAACTCATCAAAACTTTCGGCATTGCTTTCCCACCATAGGGTAACCGACTCATCTTCAGTATAATAATGAGATATTGGTTTCTCAGGAATTACATTAGTTCGGAAACCTTCTAAATATGATTTCTTAACTGCTTTTGAAATTCTTCTCAATTTTTCAATACTAAGAATGTGATCATCACCTTGCGCTGCAATAGCAGCAATAACAACTTCAGCAGTATCAAATGGTGCAAAATCAAAAGCTTCAATTGCAAACTGGCTGTATTTATCTGAAATGCCCGGATTTACAGTATCCCCCGGCCAAGCATCAGGATGATCATACCAGCCTGATTTTGAGACCGGGTCTCCACTAAGGGGCCATAGAGTTTCTTCCCCTGTATAAGGATTTACGAAAGGTCTGCCGTTATGCCATAAACCATTAATTGTATTTATGTATTCTTCAACATTTCTTGGCGGTCGTATTTTATCGTAATAATAAGCTGAGTCAGTAATACCTGCAGGAACTGGTTCAAAACCTCGGAAATAATTAAAGTTAACCATCTCTAAATTTCTATATCCGTGAATCCATTTACCATCATAATAAGCGCTGTCATTCGGAGAAGCTTTAACTTTAGGTCCGTAAACTAAAATATAACCGGCAGCTGGTGGAGCTTCGCCGTAAATAAAATCATAGTTTGTATAATTATATGTGTACATTAATCCGGCTGAAGTATCAATCCCGGCAGCATCATCACCGGGGCCTCCAATATCAATATCGCTGTACCAACTAATAACGAAATCATTTATTGTATGATTGCTCTTATTAATTAATTTTATTTTTCTAAAAACAACATCGCCTAAAATCCCTGTACCTTGTTTTGCAAACGTCAATACTTGGAACTCAATATTAAATGGTTTTGAATAAACTCCACCGCTACTAGCTTGTTTTAGTGATGAGTCTGCATCATTTGATACGAAAAATAAAACCTCGTCACCAATGAAATCGGGTTGATCAACTCCTCTTGAGAAAAAACCATCCCCGTCAATATCGATCCAGGGTGCACCATCATCAATCGGCCATTGATTATAATCTCTTTCTAATTCATCACGAACAGAACCAAAAGGTAAACTCTCCCAACCTCTTTGAATTTTATAAATTCTATACTTCGAATTATTTGGATTATCGGGTGTGCCGTCATCAAAAATTTTACCGGGTTGAATTGTACTGCCGAAATTTTGTGGAAGAAAGTACGAATTTTGAATTAATGTTCGTGGTTCACCATTTACATAACCTAAAAGTTGCATGCCATCAAAAAAAACAATTTGCTTAAAAGCGTTTCTTCCACCGGGCCATTCGATTGCACTTCCTAACGTTCGCTTTATTGCACCTGGATTAGTATTTGAGACCCAGCATTTCATCTGGTTGATAGATGTGAAACTATTGCTCATTTCGTACTGGATGGTATTTTGACTTTGCTTACTATTAATAAGTACTTCTTGTTTTGTCTGAGCTAATAACATGTTGCAGATCAAAATAGATAAAGCCGATACAAGAAAGTATTTTCGCATGTCAATTAATCCTTGTAACTATCAATAAAAATATAGAGTTTTATGTAACAAATGAAAACATGAAAATGATATCTATGGACTTATGAAAACCTGAATTTATTAGCTTTTGTCTTATTCAAAAAGTTGATATATTGAATAAATTTTTGACAACTTATTACAAGTATGAAAATTACTCTGCGAATATGTCTCATGCTTTTTTTAGTGCTTCCGTGCATCGCTCAAACCCGCACTGGAAAGGTAATAGGAAAGATTACCGATATCCAAACTGGTGAACCACTTCCAAACGCAAACATACTTTTATATTCCGATGAAGGAAGGCTTAATCAAATTACCGGTACTGCATCTAATCTTAACGGAACTTATGAAATTGAGAGACTTTCACCCGGTGAATACTGGATTTATCTTCAGGTTTTGGGATACAAACCATTGCAGCAAAATTTTATTATAACATCGCCGCCAAGAACTGTTGAGTTAGATTTAGGTATGGAAAAAACTCAACTGAGACTTGATGAAGTTTTAGTAGAAGCAAAACAGGATACTAACTATAATATAAGTACAATTAGAATAGACCCGAATTTTGTTGAGCAACTTCCATCAATGAGCGGAGAAGCGGATGTGTATCGTGCTTTAACAATGCTTCCCGGGGTAACTTCTTCATCGGAATTATCAAACGGACTTTATGTGCGCGGCGGCTCACCCGATCAAACTTTAACTCTTGTTGATGGTGTAACTGTTTATAATCCTTTTCATCTAGGTGGATTTGCTTCATCTTTTAACTCGGATGCAATTGAAGATATAAAGTTGATTAAGGGAGGATTCGGTGCAGAATACGGCGGACGAATTTCCAGTGTACTAGATATTAAATTAAGAAGCGGTGACCCTTTTCAAGATAGAGCGAATATAGGTATTGGACTAATTAGTTCACGTCTTGCTGTTGAAGGACCAATAAACGAAAATATTACTTACATGGTCTCCGGTAGAATGTTGTATCTAGATAAACTTCAGGAAGCTTTTTTGGATGACCAAAATTATCCGTTATATAATTTCTATGATATTAACGCGAAGATTTCCGCGAATGTAACAGATAATGATATGATTTCAATAAGTGCATATACCGGTGATGATAATTTAACCTCTCCATCAAACAGTGAAGATGTAGAGTATAATATTAGTTGGAAAAATACTTTTGTGAATTTAAGCTGGCTTAATGTACCTGCACAAAATAAGTATACTCTTTTTTCGTTCAATTATACCAGTTACGAATTCAATACACTCATTTTGGATCAAGCCCCAGATGCCTTTAAGCAGGATTTCTTCTCTACTTCTAAAATTGAAGACTATTCGATCAAAGGAGAAGGGCAATACTTATCTACTGAAAAACATTCCGTTAAAATTGGTGCCGAGGTTATCATCCATAGATTTAACTTGTTAAATAATAATTTTTATACTTCGGAAATCGAAAGCGACGAACGGATTGAAAACAGTTTAGTAGGTTTGGAAGGATCCGTATTTATTCAGGATGAATGGCGCATAACTCCATTGTTAACAGCTAATTTAGGATTGAGATTGTATGGTTTTCCGAAGGCAAGGTATATCAGTCCCGAACCACGAGCTGCTTTAAAGTATGCAGTTACCGATAAGTTTTTTCTGAAAGCTGCATACGGAGTTGGGAATCAATTCCTTCATCTAATAGTAAGGAATGATGTAGTTCTTCCAACAGACATGTGGTTTCCTTCAACACCGGAAATTAAACCTACTTATGCGCAGCAAGGAATATTCGGTTTAGAATGGGTATCGAACGATAAACAATATTTGCTAAGCGCCGAAGCTTATTATAAAGACATGCAAAAACTTTATGAATACAGCGATACGTCAACTTTTACTTTTGAAGAAAAAATAGAAAATCAACTTACCGTTGGGAGCGGTGTTGCTTACGGTGTTGAATTATTTTTAAATAAAAGATCAGGTGACTTTACCGGTTGGATAGGTTATACGCTCGCTTGGACTGAAAGGAATTTTAATAGCTTAAATAGAGGAATTACGTTTTATCCAAGATACGACAGACGGCATGATATCTCTGTTGTTATAACTTATCAACTTTCGGAAAACTGGGAGTTTGGAATGACTTGGAATTATGCTTCAGGTCAAGCTTATACAATGCCGACAGGTCAATATTATTTCCCGAGTATTTATTCGAGCAACGAAACCGGAAGGGATATTTATCTTGATTATACCAACATTAATGAATATCGTTTACCTGATTATCATAAAATGGATGTCAGTGCAACGTATAATTTTAATTGGGTGGAACTGCCGTGTAAGCTAACATTGAGTGTTTACAATATCTATAATAAACAAAATGCTTTTGCGAGATATATCGATTATGAATTTAATGAATCAACAAATACCGCAACTCCTGTACTCAAGCAGTTTACATTATTCCCGATTTTACCAACGATTAGTTTATCGGTTCGGTTATGAAAAACAATCGAATAAATAAAGTCATATTTGTTTTTGTATTATCATTTGCAGTTTTTTCATGCAGTGATCAGGTTGTGGATAATGATCTTTCATTTAATGAAAAGGTAGTTGTTCGTTCTTTGCTTGAAGCAGGTAAACCCATTGAAGTTTATTTCGGTAAAACATATCCGCCAAATGCCGTGTTTGATCCAAGCAGATCGTTTCTCGAGGATGTTATTGTATCGATTAAAAACGGAAGTAACACCTATAAGATTGAACATGTTGGTGATGGAATCTACTTAAACAATAATTTAACCGCTATTAACGGAGAGGAGTATTCGTTGACCGCTGTTTGGAGCGGGGATACAATAAAAGCTCAAACATATATTCCATTTTCAACTACATTTCAAAAAGCACAATTACAAAGTGAAATTTCTTCAACCGGCGATTCAGTTTTTTATCTACAAGGTTATCTAACTCCAAGAGAAAATGCAGTATACGGTGCTACTTGGTCCGTTCTTAATGCACTCGATACAGTTCGAATTGAAGATGATGTAATACCGAACTTGGTTAGAGAACAAGACGCAAACCTTGCCGGATTATTATTAATAAAAACAAGAGCTATCCCTCAACATCTTATAAAACAATATCGTAATTCTTTATTTATTCGTATTCATGCCTTCGATGAGGTTTTCTATAATTACTTTATTACGCAAGATGCCAATAATGCGTCGACAAATATATTCAGTCAATCAGGTATAAACTTACGCTGGAATGTAACCGGTAATGCTATTGGGTTATTTATCGGTAAGTCGGATTTTATAATTAAAATTCCATAGTAATATTATGAGAAAAGATACATACAAGTATATTGCAATCATAAGTGTGTTTTTGTCTTTAAGTGTTTCGGCACAAGACAAAGCAGGAGTAGCAGGTGCACACGAATTATTAATTCCGACAAGTGCAGTTGGTTTATCTTTAAGTGATGCTTACATCGCAGGTATCTCGGGACTTGATGCTTTAACTTATAATCCCGCCGGACTATTTTTTCTTGATAATGATATCGCGGCTATGTTTTCATACATGCAGTATTTAGCCGATATAAATTTTTCATATGCAGCCATCGGTTTTAAGTTTGAGAAGTTTGGAGTTATCGCTATAAATGTTCGCAATTTGGATTTTGGAGATATCCCTATAACTACTGTTGAAAAACCTTACGGAACCGGAGAGAATTTTTCTCCTACATACATTACAGCCGGTATTACTTATTCGAATTCGCTTTCGGATAATTTAACTGTAGGAATAAGTGCAAACTTAGTTACCGAAAAAATCCTTCAAACAACAGCGAGCACTGTCTCATTTGATTTGGGTTTTCAAATAGTTAGGATGTTCGGCATCGGAGGACTAAAATTTGGCGGCGTATTGAAAAATCTTGGTCCGGCTTTGCAATTCGACGGCGCCGATCTTCTTTCTCAAACAGATAGGTCGGGAACCGGTCGGATTGATTTTATAAAATACGACACACCCGAATTTGAACTTCCGCTTCAGGTGGTAGTCGGTATTGCTTATGATAAAAAAATAACCGAAGATTATTCAATTTCCTTTTCATCGGCTTTTCAAAGCAGTGAGTATTTTAATAATGAATATAAAATCGGCGGCGAATTTTCGTATGATAACCTGGTCTATCTTAGAGGCGGATACACTTATATTCAGGAAGCCGATGAGAATTCCGATTATAACATTTTCGGACCAACGTTTGGCGCCGGCTTTCGAATTAAAGGTGACTTTAATGTTGTTGTTGATTACGGGTTTAGGCAAGCAAGATTTTTTTCAAACAATCATATTATCTCAGTTAGATTAGGATTTTAATTTCTATAAAAATAAATCCCGCCCTCATTTATACCATCATTAATAATTGTTAAAAACTTTTCATCCATTTTTATCTCGTACGTTTGTGGATCGACATATTGAGCAATTATCTCAACCGAATCGTCTTCATAAATCCGCAGCTTAACATAATTATAAACATAACCATAAAACGGATGATTGATTAGAACCGTTTCCGAACAAGATATGTAAGATTTTTCATTTCTTACAACTCCCTTTTCAAAATATTCATAAGGAAGGAGTTTCATTCCGCCTATTGCATCTGGTGCTTTTTTTTCTTCGCCGTCAATAATCATTTTTGTCATGCCGTACTTAATAACGATGTTTACATTTTCACCATTCATCAGCGATTCGAAAAGTTCGTTAAAAGTTTTTAACTGAATTGTCTGCGAATAGCAAATTAAACCGATAAAGAAGAATAACAACATTAATCTTTTCATGACAACCTCAATTATTAGAAATATTTACGGTCAATTTTAATAAAGAATAAGTAAATTTAGAAAAAGAAAAAAAATAAAATGATGACACATACCTATCCATTTATTGCACGTTTAATTTACCGGTGGGCAAATATTCCGCTTACAATAATTTTGGTGTTTTATTTAATTGTTTACATTCTTGCAACTTTTTATCAATGGTATTATATAATTGCCGTGATATTTGAATTAGCCATTCTATATTTCTTAAATAGGCATTACATACGCGGGTATAAACTCTTTCCATATAAAATATCAATCGATAACGAGAAAATGATTTGCGAAGATTTTTTCTTCTCAAAAAAAACACATACAATTTATCATAGCGATATTACAAAAATTACCGGCAGCATATTCAGCGGAAATAAAGCCAGACCTCTTTATATCTATGACGAGAAGAACAATGTAACAATCGGTATAAGAGTTCATCTTAACGAATACAACCAAGTATTAACAAAGATATTGAGTAATGTAGGTAGAGAATTATACGATTCATTATTAGAAGATGTACAAGCTTTCAATGAAGATATCGCAAAGATGAGAGACAAGCGAACGAAGAAAAAAAAACCCGTCAATTGACGGGTTTGTGTTCAACTTATAATGCTTTATTTAATAACTGCGTCTTTAGCAGCTTTAGCAAATTTGAACTTCAATACTTTTGAAGCAGGAATTTTTAACGCAGCGCCGGTTTGAGGATTTCTACCCATTCTTGCTTTTCTTT
>CAYLVF010000008.1:10710-19830 GCA_964387045.1 uncultured Melioribacter sp.
ACTGAAACTTTCCCTAAACCGGGAATTACAAATTCATTTTTTGCTTGTTTGTAGGTAAGGTCTACAAATGTTGTCAAAAATTCATTTGCTTGTTTTTTTGTAGTGCCAACCTTATTTGCTAAATGGTCTACAATTTCGGCTTTAGTCATTGATTTAGCCATAGTAACCCTCTTAATTTGTTTATATGATTATTTAGTGATGTGTGAAAATAAACATTTTCGATAATAAACAAAATGTTTTTTAACACATTGCTTTATTTTTTTTGCTGGTGCAATCTTACCGATTGCAAGCCTGATAAGGGGTTTGGAAGATGACTATTTTCAATTATGTATTGATGTGCTGCAAATCTTGGCACTCCAAATTATTATGTTTATTTTTAACAGTTATTTACCACACAATTGATGATGATTAAAAATATTTTTAGAATTTTTTTATTTATTCTTCTTTACTCTCCTATCTATTCGCAAACGGATTCGAGTTATGTAATTGCTAATGACTCGCTTCATGTTGATTCATTAAAAACCGTTTCCGATTCATTAAAAGTTGTTTCAGACTCGCTAAAAATTTCAATTCCCAGAGACACATTAAGACCCGTGTATTATAAAGGATTAGTTGAGAGCGACTCGCAAGGATATACTATATCCAAATACAATATTGACCGAAAAGATTATAGATTCACAGGCGATATAATGAATTCGTTTCCGTTCGGTTATCATGCCGATCTTGGTTCAATAGGAAATCCAAGCGAAGTTTATTTGTATGGGCTCGGTTTCAATAACATATCTTATCAAGAAAACGGAGTTGAAATTACAAACAGATTCCATAATTCACTCGATCTGAATTTAATTCAATCCGAGTCAATCGACATAATCGAATTACCCGCACTTGCTTCGGGATTTATTTACAACAACAGAAGTAATCCCGTAACACTAAACATAATCACAAGAAACAGAGTAACAAGCAGACCCTATTCAAAGATGAAATTTTATCAAGCACCGGAAAACGAAGGATTTATTAACGGACAATTCAGCGGTTATATTTTTAGAAGAGTAAATGTTTCATTCGGATTTTCAAATCAAAGTGCCGAATCGCGTTATAAAAATTCAGAGCTAAGCAACTGGTTGTTTAATACAAGCATCAGGTATATGCCGTCAAATCAACTTAATTTTATTGCCGCTTACAGCCATTCAAAATTGAATATGGATTTGAACGGAGGTGTTGATATGAGTTCGACACCGGATTTTATTTTCAACAACGTTCAAGCCAATGTAAACTTTCTTGATAGATATAATAAAACATCACGACATAACTTATCGCTTACTTCAATATATGAGATTGATTCAACGAGCTATACTAATCTGTCTGTTTATTATCAATACAATCTTAATGAATTCCGGCAGAACGAATTAACAAATGATACCACTGAATTAAAAATCATAAACGATAATTCTTACAAAACATTCGGAGTAAATCTTCATCAAAGAATTATTTTTAATCCGGTTAGCCTGGATATAATCGGCAACTATGAATACATAAATTTTGATGTTGCTTACAACCAAATTGAAGATTATGCAACATGGTCATTGAGTGGGAAATTCAATTTGAATATACTCCCCGGATTCGTTCCCTCAATATTTGTAAAGACATCCGGTATAGATGACCAAAGTTATTTCGGTTACGGTAGTGAGTTATTGATTTCACTTCTTGAGAACTTTAGTGTGCATGCGGGATTTTCAAAATACAACAAACCATTAAACCGGTTTTTGAGTATGAATTGGTTGAACGAACAAAACGACGTAACAATTCTCGAGGCAGGTATAAAATCACATCTTCCGTTTATGAAAGCCATGCTCAAATATTTTTCAATTGAACAAAGTAATTACCTGTTCGGAAGTCATGTTGAGAATATTAACTTCTTCCAACAACCGGAAATCTTTACTTATTCAACAGCTGATTTTAAGCGGAGTGGTATAAATCTAAATTTGGATTTGAAGCTTTGGAAATTATTACTGCAGACTAATTCTTCAATATATTTCAGCGAATCACATCTTGCGAGATATTCAATTCCTGCTCAAACTTCTTTCGGCGGATTATATTATGTCGATACGCTTTTCAACAATAACCTTTACTTGAAAGCCGGTATCAATTATAAATTTTACGGCGAGCGTGGTTTTGCTGTTTATGATTTTCAAAGACTGCAGTCCGCTTTTAATTTTGCGACCAATGAACCTCTTAAAGGAATAAACTCAGAAGAATTACTTGATAACAGCTATCAATTCGATTTGTTTGTTGCAGGAACTATTCGTAAAAATGCTATTGTTTATATAGTATTCGAAAACTTATTTGATGAGCAGTACTATGTTGTCCCTTATTACCCCATTCAACCGAGAGGGTTAAGAATTGGTGTTGCCTGGGAATTCTTTGATTAGCATTATACATCATAGATATTACAAAACTATAATTGCATGAAACGGAATTATTTACCGAAAGGAATTACAATGAAAAGAATCATGATTTTATTATTAACAATAATTACACTTTCAATTCAAGCACAGCTTGTGACATGGGAACCGGTTTACTTTACAGAAGATGATGCGGTTACAATATATTTTAATGCGGAACTTGGAAGCGGCGGACTAAAAGATTACACCGGAGATGTTTACGCTCATACCGGTTTAATAACTTCACTAAGCAGTACTCCTTCCGATTGGAAGTATGTAATTGCCGCTTGGAATGTTAACAAGCCGAAAGCAAAACTTACAAGAATCAGCACAAATTTATATAGTTTAGAAATTTCGCCAAGTATTATTAATTACTACCTTACATCAGAGGGTAAATCATTGCAAAGCGGTGAAGTAATTGAAAAGCTCGCTTTAGTTTTTCGAGCATCCGATGGAAGCAGAGAAGGGAAAACTGCCGCCGGAGGTGATATATTTATTGATCTTAGAACCGGGGTCAGCATATTTGAACCTGCTTCTAGACCTTACAATGCACAATCCGATGAGGTCTTTACAGTTAAAGCCGCCGGTTCTTCTATAACGGATACACTTAAACTTTTTGTTGAAGATAATTTAATCTACACAACTTTAGAAGATACACTTAGCTATGATATTACCGCGAGTGAACTCAAACAATGGATTAAAATAGTCGGAAGTAATACCGAAGGAATAGTTGTAGCAGATTCATTTTATTACTATGTAAATCCATCCATAATCAGCGAGGATATTCCTGATGGAATTTTGGACGGTATCAATTATATCGATGATAATACCGTAACTCTTGCGCTTCATGCAACTAATAGAGATTTCGTTTATGTAATCGGTGATTTCAACAACTGGGAAATTGATCCCAATTATTTTATGAAGAGAACAATCGACGAAAATAAATATTGGATTACAATTTCAAATTTGGAACCGGGAGAAGAATACGGTTTTCAATACCTTGTTGACGGTACATTAAGAATTGCAGATCCTTACACCGAGAAAGTACTTGACAGATGGAATGATTCTTTTATAAGTGAAGAAGTGTATCCCAACCTTAAAAGTTATCCGTTGAATAAAACCGAAGGATTAGTTTCTGTTTTACAAACTTCAAAACAACCATTCAACTGGGAAATAGAACATTTTGAGAAACCGGCTAGAGAAAAACTTGTTATCTATGAATTACTTGTCCGTGATTTTGTATCCACACACAGTTATCAAACTTTGATAGATACTTTGAGTTACTTAAAACGACTCGGTATTAATGCTATTGAACTAATGCCGGTCTCCGAATTTGAAGGCAACAGTAGTTGGGGCTACAATCCGAGTTTTTATTTTGCTCCGGATAAATACTACGGGAGAGACGTTGACTTAAAAGCTTTTATCGATGCATGTCATAAAGAAGGTATTGCCGTTATTTTAGATATAGTGCTTAACCATGCTTTCGGTCAAAACTCTTTAGTGCAATTATACTTAGATCGTTATGCAACTGATGAAATTATAACCGTAGCAGGCAATCCTTATTTTAATGTAAGATCACCGAATCGATCTTTTTATTGGGGTGCGGATTTTGATCATGAAAGTCTTCACACAAAAATATTAGTAAAACGAGTACTCGAACATTGGATTATGGAATATAAATTTGACGGTTTCCGTTTTGACTTCACAAAAGGTTTTACAAATAAAGGGGGCGACGGCTGGGCTTATGATGCTTCCAGAATTACTATACTAAAAGATTATGCCGATCACATGTGGTCTATCGATCCCGATTCATACGTAATATTAGAACACCTTGCCGACAACAGCGAAGAAAAAGTTTTAGCCGATTACGGTATGTTGTTGTGGGGAAATTTAAATCATAGTTATAATGAAGCAACTATGGGTTATCATGATAATAACAAATCGGATTTTAGCTGGATATCTTATAAACAACGAGGTTGGAATGATCCGCATCTTATTGGTTACATGGAAAGCCATGATGAAGAAAGATTGATGTATAAAAATTTACAATACGGTAACTCAAGCGGTGATTACGATATCACAAAACTAAATATTGCTCTTCAAAGAATAAAACTTGCTGCTGCCTTTTTCTTTACTATACCGGGACCAAAAATGATCTGGCAATTCGGCGAACTCGGTTATGATTATTCAATTGATTATAACGGGCGTGTCGGTGAAAAACCAATTAAGTGGGATTACCTTGATAATGTTAATAGAGTAAAACTTTACAAAACATTTGCCGCTCTAATTTATTTAAGAGATAATTACGAAGCTTTTCATACGGATAATTTTTTACTCGGAGTTTCTACTTCAGTCAAAAGAATTAGACTCACTCATGAATCAATGAACGTTAATATACTCGGTAATTTTGATGTTGTTGAAAGAATTACTTCGGCAGTTTTTCAAAATACAGGATGGTGGTATAATTATTTTTCGGGGGATAGTATTAACGTGAGTGATGTTAATATGAACATTACTCTTGCACCAGGTGAGTTTTACATCTTTACAACAGAAAAACTTCCCACACCCGAGGGTGATATTTTAAGCAATGTTATCGAAAATAGTGAAGAGATACCAGATCAATTTTATTTGTCACAAAACTATCCTAATCCGTTTAACCCGACTACAATAATAAATTTTACAATTGGTGTAGTTGGCGAAAATTTTCGTCCACTACAAACACAATTAATTGTTTATGATATTCTCGGAAGAGAAGTAACCACCTTAGTTAATCAAAAATTACAGCCCGGAATTTATGAAGTAAACTTTGACGCAGGTAATTTATCTAGCGGAGTTTATCTTTACAAAATCACATCCGGTAGCTTTTCACAAACTAGAAAAATGATTCTTTTAAAATAATCCAAGGAGGATTGATGTATAAATTCACTATTGCTTTTTTTCTTTCACTTACAATATTATTTGGTGCAGATACAAAATCTGTTTACAAATCAAAAAATGACCAAATAATTGAACCGGGCAAAGTAGTTGTTAAATATAAAAAAGTAGATAACTACGGCTCAGTAAATAAATCCGCAAAAATTCAGGTCAGTTCAAAATTCGGACTACAGCAAGAGCGCGCGGTTTTTCAACGAGCCAAGAATATTGAAATAAAACAAAGACTAAATTTGGACAATGTTTTTGTTTATGAAGTACCTGTTGTTACTGATATAAATAAACTAGTTGCAGAATTAAATTCCGACCCTTCAATTGAATATGCAGAGCCGGTTTATCTTTCGCAAATAAATACAACCCCAAACGATCCTTTATACAGTTCTCAGCAGCATTTACCTCAAGTTTTTGCACCTGAAGCATGGGACGACCAATATGGTAGCTCTTCGGTTATTATCGGCATTATCGACTCCGGCGTTGATTGGGATCATGAAGATCTTGCCGATGTTATTTGGTCTAATACGGATGAAGTACTTGACGGAACAGATACCGACGGAAATGGTTATATAGATGATATTAGAGGCTGGGATTTTGTTCACGGTGTTTCCGGTTCCGGTGATACAAATGCATCTCCCGGTGAAGATGGTGAAAATCCCGATAATAATCCTATGGATTATAATGGACATGGAACCCACGTAGCCGGTATTGCTGCTGCTTCAACCAACAACCTTGTCGGCATTGCCTCGGTTGCTTCCGGTGCGCTAGTTATGCCTCTGCGAGCCGGATGGCATGCTAATGACGGCAGAGGTTATGTAAGTAGTCTTTTTGCTTCTCAAGCATATCATTATGCTGCCGATAACGGAGCGCATATTACAAACCAAAGTTCAGGCAGTTCCGGTCAATTGATTATCGACGGTGCTTTTTATGCATTTCTTAATGGTGTATTAATTATCGAATCGGCAGGTAATTCTAATAACCAATCCCCTTCTGCTCTTGGTGCACAGCCATGGATAATTTCTGTTGCTTCATTAGACCCGAACGATCGAAAATCATCATTTTCGAATTATGGAGATTACATTGCCCTATCAGCACCCTGCTCAAATATACTAAGTACAATTGTTGAGCCGTCCACATTTTACGGCGGAAATAAATATGTTCGTTTATCCGGGACATCAATGGCAGCCCCAGTAGTTGCTTCGGTTGCCGGTCTCGTTAAAGCTAAATATCCGCATTTCGATGTTATAGAACTTTTCACACAGGTTGTTGAAACTGCAGAGAATATTGATGCAGATAATGTTAACTATATTGGTTTACTCGGAACAGGAAAGGTTAACGCTGCAAAAGCGATGTCGGAATCTGTAACGGCAAAACCAAGATTACAAATTAATGGATTAACTATTAACGAAACTTCCGGTAATTCAAACGGTGTTCTTGAACCCGGTGAAACCGCCAATCTTATTGTAGAAGTAAAAAATATGTGGGCTCCGGGTTCAAATATAAATGCTGCCTTATCGGTTCTTGAAGATTGGCCGGTTGAAATAGGAAATAACTCAGCAAACATAGCATCTATCGGAAGTATTTTGGATACTGCTAACTCAATAGTTGCATTATCTTTCCCAATAAGTTGTTCCGAAGATGCGTTTCCTACAACGGTTCAAATGCAATTAAAATTAATGGGAGCCGATGTTGACCAGACACTTAACTTTACACTCGGTATAGCTCCGCAAATTCTTTTCGTTGCTGATTTTGAAGAGGCAAACGACGGCGAATTTGATTTCAGTTCGTTTTATTTCGATGATTTCAATTCACAAAAAATTGCTTATGATTATATTCACCGGGCACTTACCGAAGTTACATACGAAATGTTAAGTAAATATGATGTTGTTGTTTGGTCTTGCGAATGGGCTTTCCCTTCATTAACCGCAGGCGATAGAGCAGCTATTGCTCAATACCTTGATAACGGCGGAGCTTTGTTTATTTCGGGACAAGATATCGGTTGGGATTTAAATGAAAATGCGGAAAACCTTGACGTAGCATTTTTTAATAACTATCTCAAATCTCATTATTTATCAGATGATGCAAACAAATCTGTAATTTATGGTGTTGATAACGATCCAATATCTGACGGTATTACTGCTGATTTTTATCAAATAAGAAGAGCAAGTACGCAGCAATACCCGGATGAAATTACTACCGTCGGCGGTTCTGTTCCTATCTTAAAATACAGTGATGGTACAGCCGGGGCAATTAGATATCGCGGTAATTATGATCTTGTCTTTTTTGCTTTCGGCGGTTATGAAGCTATTCTTGATGACGACATTCGTCAATTAGTATTGAGACGAATTATGAATTGGTTTGCCGGTATAGATTATTCATTGCAAGTCATTAATGATACCGAGGATACACAATCTGATATTGAAATTAATATCAGTGTTGAAACCGGATCTTCTCTTGCTTCGGTAAAACTATTTTATAATACGAATAATTCTTTCCCTTATGATGTAATTGATATGACTGATTTGGGAAGTGGAAATTTCCAAGCATCAATACCTGCACAATCCGACGGAACGGACGTTTCATATTTTGTTTACATCAAACCAACTGACGGTATCGGAATTTTAACCGAAACAATTAATTTTTATGTCGGTGAAGATCTGATTCCGCCTACTGTTGAATTATTAAGCAACCCGGTTAGAAATTCAATCAATCTTTTTGGTATTGACCCGTTTGAATTACAGGTTATGTTTACGGATAACTTCGGGATTGATGAATCAACAGCAATGCTGCATTATTGGGTAAACGATAACGCTCCTAATTCTATTCTACTTACTCAATATGAAGAAGATATATTCAGCGGTACATTTTCATTCGATTCACGACTTCATTTCGGTGATCAAGTCAGTTACTATTTTTCCGTGAATGATCTTTCATCAAATTCGAATTTAAGCCGTTCCGATACTACAACTTATTTAATCGATTCAACTCAAGTTGTAGATGATTTTGAATTTCCAATTTTAGATTGGGATGTTACCGGAAGTTGGGGTGTAACCTCAGCAGTAAAGAAAAACGGAAATTTTTCGCTTACCGATAGCCCGGTAGGTTCTTATGCAAACAATTCAAACAGTACTGCGACATACAAAATGCCTTTCGATCTCTCTTCATATATAGCCGGTGAAATTTCTTATTGGATAAGAGCACAACTTGAAGTCGGGGTTGACTCCCTACTTTTTGAGTTAAGTTACGATAACGGTTCGACATGGAAAATTATAGATGCAGTTTCTCAAAATTATATTTTCTTTACTCAACGATCTGTCGATATTTCCAACTACACCGGAACCGGTTATGAAAATGTTAAGCTAAGATTCCGTCTTTATACAAATGCAACAAACAATGCCGACGGAGTTTATATTGACGACATTATTATCAATGTTACACCTGACCCGGCATTATCGGTTTCAGATTCCGAAATTATTCCCTTATCGTATGAGTTAAGTCAGAATTATCCTAATCCGTTTAACCCAAGCACTACAATTAACTTTGCAGTACCGGTTCGTTCGGATGTTAAAATAACCGTGTTTAATATTCTTGGTGAAGTTGTTGAAATATTACACAACAAAAACATAAACGCCGGCAATTATTCCCTCTCATTCGATGCTGCAAACAAACTAAGCAGCGGAATTTACTTCTATCAAATAATTGCAAATGGAATTGACGGAAAGAATTTCAACCAAACAAAGAAGATGATGTTGAT
>CAYLVF010000009.1:0-19702 GCA_964387045.1 uncultured Melioribacter sp.
TCTAAACAGAGTTCAATAGTTTCTTCAATGTTTTCAAGATAAGAAAAAGTTTGATCTGTTGAGATTATTTTTTTATAGGTTTTTATTTTTGTCTGAAGGTTTTTGTTATTAAATTTTTGGTTGTCATTACTGTCAAAAAAATCTTCTGAAAATGCCATAGAATTCCTTAATTACTTCGAAGAAAATGTATTACTAAGATGTATTAAAATCAAGTTGAAATTAATAGAAGAAAATTATAAGAGTTTTTTTGTTATATCAGCGAAGTTTCGGTTTTGCTGTTGATTTGATTTGTTGAACTCCTTCTGAGATTGAATAATCTTCAACCGCTAAAGCAGTTCTGTTTATTGAAGAATATTTCTTATCCATGTAATCAGCAAACTTTGATATGTTTTTTCTTTGCACAAAATTCATAGTTGAATCATGATAGGAACAGCTTACCATTTTACTGCCGATACAAAGTTTTGAATCTTCAGCAATGCGAACAAGATTATCCATTATCTCGGAGCTTATTTCGTATAACTCACTCAATTTTTCATGGGTCAGATTTAACTTCTTTCCAAATTTTTCAAAGTTATTATTGCGCAGGTCTTTGTTTGCTTCTTCGACTATTTTTCTTTCAACAATATTATAAAGACACCGGGTATACAATCTTTTCGGAAGCATATGAATATGCCGTTGTAAAAACTTTTCTTCAACATCACGGAGATTTTTAATACCCCATATATAAAGTCTTAATCCTTTAACACCAACTTCGCATTCTAATATTCTGTCTCTGCAGTTTTCATGGAAGTTTTCTTTTTCTTGTTGAGTATTGCAAATTACAATATGAATTTTATCATCCATAGTAAAATACTTTCTGAAGTTACTTCTTATATCATAATATAGAATTGTTCCGGCTCGCTGCCCCAAAGAAGAATAATATAAAGGTTTACTTACCACAGGTCCAAAAATTTCCGACTCAGCATTAACAGCAAATTCAACTAACTCTTCGTTCGAAAAATTAATACAAGAAGAAAGAACCAATGCCTTCAAAAAACCCATAGATATTGCTGCGTGATTACCTAAACCGAATACTTTAGCGGTTTGATTCGTTATATAACATGCGAATCCACATGTGAGTAAATTTTCTTTAATAAGATTATTAACAATATTGATAAGACTTCCAACAGGTCCGCTTTCATTTGATTCCGGGAAGCCCGTTGATGGTTTTCCTTGATAAACTATTCCATCATAAATGATTGTATAGCCGGTTGATTTTTTTTTGAAGGCAATACCAACATAACTATTCACGGCTGTTGATATCATTATTCCATCATTATACTGGGTATGGTCACCAAGTATTATAATACTCGAGGGGCTAAGCAAAAATTTCACTTCATTAACATTTCCAAAATACTCACGAAATCCATCTCTTAGATTTTGATAAATTTCACTTTCATTCTTCTTCTTATTTGCCATAGCCAAACCATAACATTAAGATTTTACGACACTAAATAACACTCAATATCCAAAATCGTTTATAAGAGCTTTTTATCTTCTATATTTAATATAACTTATTTGCTTAAAAATGTCTAAGTTTTTATACTAATTTGCATGAAATTATATCAATAGATTTCATTTTTTGAGCATGAATAAAATTGCCGATAAAATTGACGCTGCTAATGAGAAAATCGGGAGAAGTGTTTCGTGGTTAACTCTGATACTCGTTTTACTAGTTTGTTATGATGTAATCTCACGATACCTATTTAAGTCAAGCATAGTCGCCATACAAGAACTTCAATGGCATTTCTTTGCAATTATCTTTTTAGTTGCCGCTGCTTACACTTTGAAATATGATGAACACGTAAGAGTGGATGTTCTTTATTCAAAATTTTCACCTCGAACACAAGCTGTAATTAATTTAATAGGAACAATAATTTTTTTAATTCCATTCTGTTTACTGATTGTATATGCATCAAGAAATTTTGTATTTAGTTCATTTCAAATTGCTGAAACTTCTCCCGACCCCGGCGGACTTCCTGCAAGATATATTTTAAAAGCAATTTTGCCAATTTCATTCTTTTTGATTTTGCTTCAGGGTATTGCATTAATCCTTCGCTCTATTATTCAAATCAAATCTTTTGGTAAAGGAGAATTGTAGTATTGGATGCGGTGCCGATAATATTCTTTATTGTTGTTTTACTTTTACTATTGGCTGGTTACCCGGTTGCATTTACTCTCGGCGGGGCATCAATATTATTTGGTTTGTTCACTTTCGGATTGGAATTCTTCAATCTCCTTCCACTTCGGATTTGGGGAATAATGAACAACTATATTTTGATAGCTGTACCGTTATTTATTTTTATGGGAGTTATGTTTGAAAAATCAGGTTTAGCAGAAGATCTTCTAGAAACAATGGCATTGCTTTTCGGAAAACTTAAAGGAGGACTTGCAATTTCTGTTTTGATTGTTGGAGCAATGCTTGCGGCAGCAACAGGTATCGTCGGCGCTACTGTTGTTACGATGGGGGTACTTAGTTTGCCGACAATGCTAAAAAGAGGATACAATCCTCAAGATGCTTGCGGCATCATTTCTGCATCGGGAACATTAGGACAAATAATTCCGCCCAGTATTGTACTAGTTTTGCTCGGAAGTGTTTTGAATATTTCAGTCGGTGATCTTTTTATGGCAGCGGTTATTCCCGGCTTTATTTTGGTTGCTCTTTATTTGGGGTGGATCATTATTACAACATTTATAAACCCCAAAAATGTTCCGGCAATGCCAAAAGAAGATTTGGAAATTTTTAGAAGCGAGAAGAAATTTAGTAAAATTATCGGTGCTTTTATTGCGCCTATATTCTTAATTATTGCAGTATTAGGTTCAATATTTGCCGGGATTGCTTCGCCAACAGAAGCGGCGGCTATTGGAGCTATTGGTGCTACTTTACTGACAATTTTTAGAAAGAAATTTTCGCGTAGAACTTTACGTGAAGTGATGACCCAAACTACGCGGTTAACTAGTATGGCATTTTTAATTCTTGTCGGTGCTTCGGCTTTTGGTCTGGTTTTTAGAGGAATGGGAGGAGATAGATACTTAACAGAATTAATTTCGGGAATAGACCCCCATCATTTCCTTGCTATTGTTATGTTATTAATTTTTGTTGCCGGTTTCTTTATTGACTTCATTGAAATCACTTTTATTATTGTTCCTGTTGTTGCTCCGATCTTTGTTCATCTTGGTATTGATTTACTATGGGTAGGAATATTAATTGCCATAAATTTACAGACATCTTTTTTAACCCCGCCATTTGGTTTTGCATTGTTTTACTTAAAAGGTGTTGCTCCCCCATCTGTAAAAACATCGCACATTTATAAGGGAATACTGCCTTATGTGGCAATTCAATTGTTTGCGCTTCTACTTATAATTCTGTTTCCGGAAATAGCTTTATGGTTTCCGAATTTTCTTAAACAATAATTATAACGGTCTATAGTTTGGCTCTACTACCTCATCCCATACGTAAAATGAATCATTAAATTTTTTATAGGATTCGTGAACTTTCTTACTCATCGGATCACTTTGAACAATTTCTTCTATTGCTTCTTTTGAAAATTCTCTAAAGCTGCTTAACACATCTTCCGGAAATTTTTTGAATTGAACTTTTGTTTCATTCTTAATTTTATAATAATACTCTGCGTTTCTCTTTTTGAATAAACCGGTCAGTTTTGCATTTTGAATTGATGCAGCTTCTTTAACAATTAATTGCAGATCTTTAGGCAAAAATTCAAATGCCGATTTGTTTATTAGTAATTCGATAACTCCCGTTGGTTCAGCCCAGCTTGGGTAATAATAATATTTTGCAATTTCATGAAAGCCCATTAAATAATCATGATACGGTCCAATCCAATCAGTTGCATCAATTACACCACGTTCAAGATTTGTATAAATTTCACTCCCTGCAGAAAGTACGGCAGAGCCACCGGCTTTGTTAATTACTTTTCCGCCTATTCCGGGGAATCGCATCTTCAACCCTTTTACATCAGCAATCGAATTAATCTCTTTATTAAACCATCCTCCCATTTGAGCACCTGTGTTGCCGCAAGGAAAGGTAAGCAAATTAAATTGTTGATATGCTTCATGCCAAAGATCAATTCCGCCTCCGTGATAAAGCCATGCATTCATTTGAGAAGTATTCATACCAAAAGGTAGGCTTGTAAAAAATTGAGCAGCCGGTGCTTTACCAGCCCAATAATACGATGCGGCATGACCAAGCTCGGCAACTCCTTGACTTACCGCATCAAAAGTTTCTAAAGGAGGTACTAATTCACCGCCTCCGTAAACTTGAATTTTAATTCTGCCTCCTGACATTTCCTCAATATTTTTCGCTAGTTCTTCGGCTCCTTCTCCCAGCAAAGGGAAATGCGGCGCCCATGCCGTTATCATCCGCCACGAATATGTTTTATTAAAATTAACACTTACTGTTTCTCTTTCTTCATTATTTGAACACCCGAATAAGAGTGCACCTGTTCCTGCTATTGCTGTTGTTTTGATAAAATCTCTTCTTTTTGAATTCACTACTCACCTCTTTTTTGATTTAAGGTCTTATTTATTCTTTCGATGGTTAATGGGGCAGACCCTTCATAATGATTATTAACATTGATATAAATGTCTATTTCCTTTGATTGTAATTTTTGAATCAACCCGGTTAGTTTATAAATTTCTTCATCTTTCGGCTCAATAATTTCATTCCAGTTACCACTGCTTTTTTCTTCGATACCTTTTCTATCTGATCCGTGTAAACGAATAACAATTGTACCCGGAAGCAAATCAATACGTTTTTCTATAATTTCAAAAATTGACGGCATAAAATAACCTTGTAAAAAAACAGGTATCAGTTTGAATTCATTTAAGAATTCAAAATAAGGTTTATTGATATAATTTGGATTGCGAATTTCTACTCCCCACAAATAGTTATTATCTAATTTTTCTGCATAGTTGCCGAAATGAATCTGAAAATCCTGCTGTGAAGGCATTTTATCTCGGTTAAGATATTCGAATTGGAACATTAGTGTACCAAGATTTGATTTCATTGGTTCAAGTGTTTTTAAAAATTCTGTTGTTAATTCTTCAGATAAAAAAAATGGATTTTTTTTAAGCGGTTCGTTTTTCGATTTTTTGTAATAGTGAGTCAATGTAATACAATTCGGAATTTTTATCGTAAACATAAAATCATTTGGTACTGATTGAGAGTAGGACTCAACATCATGAAATTTCGGCAAGCTGATTTTTCGTTCTCCATATAAAGACCAAAACCATTGATCGATTTCAACGGTATTGTATTTTTCCGAATATTCTTTTAGATAATTAATATTAGGAACATCGGGATATACTAATCCTTTCCACGAATCATATTTCCAACTACAGGTACCTATTCTAAGTTTACTCATAAATAACGATCTTTATTTATCGGAAATTATTTCAGAAAGAGGAAATAAGCAATTATATTAGATAAATTAGATTCTCTAACTTAACTTTGATTATGCTAATAAGTTTAGTTTGTATATGAAAATTATAATAGCCGGTGCGGGTGAAGTTGGCTACCATCTTGCAAAACAACTATCGCTCGACGAACACGACATAACGATAATTGATATCGATAGTTCAAGACTGGAAAAAATCAGTACCAGCCTCGATGTTTTGACTCTTACCGGATCATCAACGGTAATAAGTATTCTGAAAGCCGCAAGGGTTGAAACCACAGATTTATTAGTAGCCGTAACTTCCAGCGAAGCCGTAAATATAAACACAGCAATACTTGCAAAAAAATTAGGTGCTCAAAAAACTATTGCCCGGGTATCAAGCGACGAATATATCTCTGCCGATTATACAGATATGTTTAAGCACTTGGGTGTTGATAATCTTATTTACCCGGAAGATTTAGCTGCTATTGAGCTAGTTAAACTTGTTGAAAGAGCAGCCGCCACAGATGTAATCGAATTTGAAAATGGATTACTTACCTTAATAGGTTTAAAGCTGGATAAGAATGCAAAAGTTATTCATAAAACAATGAAAGACACAGCAGCCGAATATAATACGGTTGATTTCAGAATTGTAGCTATTCAACGCGGGTTAAGAACAATTATTCCTTCCGGGAATGATATTTTTTTACCAAATGACCAAATTTTTGTGGTTACTAATACCGGCGGGCATGATAAAATTCTCGAACTCGCCGGAAAAGACAAAAAAAAAATCGAAAACATGATGATTCTCGGCGGCGGCAAGATCGGCAGAAAAGCAGCTAAACTTTTAGAAGATGAAATAAATATAAAAATTATTGAGAAGGGAAAAGAAAGATCAATTGAGTTAGCCGATATACTTCAAAAAGCATTGGTAATTCAAGGTGACGGTAGAGATATTGATTTATTAGCTCAAGAAGGTATTGTGGATATGGACGGGTTTATTGCGGTAACCGAAGATGCTGAAACAAACATCATAACTTGCTTGATGGCAAAGCATCTGGGAGTTGCAAAAACTATCGCATTAGTTGATAATGTTGATTATATACCTCTCACACAAACCATCGGTTTAGATTCCCTAATTAATAAAAAATTGATAACTGCCAGCAATATTTCCAGATTTATTCGAAAGGCTTCCATACTATCGATTGCAACGCTTCAGGGTATTGATGCCGAAGTTGTTGAGTATATTGTAGGTGAAAATGCTAAAGTAACCAAAGCCCCCATTAGAGAAACTAAATTTCCTAAAAATGTTATTCTAGGTGGTTATGTCAGAAACGGGGAAGGATTTATTGCCGTTGGTGATACTCAATTGCTTCCCGGCGATAAAGTTGTAGTTGTCGCTTTACCTGATGAATTCAGTAAAGTTGAAAAACTTTTTCTATAATGCTCAATTTAAAAATCATTATTAATTTTATAGGGGTTGTTTTAATTCTCAACGGTCTATTTATGATGTTGGGAATTCCATTCTCTATATATTATGGCGATAATGATATTGTTGTTTTGCTTGGGTGCGGAATCGGAATTGCCCTCCTCGGTTTTTTTCTTGTTTTACTTACCAGGGATCATGAAAAAGAAATTAGTAAACGTGAAGGTTATATTGTTGTTTCGGTAACATGGATTATTATGGCTCTATTCGGAGCAATACCGTTTGTAATTCATGGTGCAATTCCATCTTACACCGATGCTTTTTTTGAAACAATGTCGGGTTTTACAACCACAGGCGCATCTATTCTTGATGACATCGAATCAGTTCCCCACGGTCTTTTATTTTGGCGAAGTATGACCCAATGGCTTGGTGGTATGGGGGTAATTGTATTATCAATTGCAATATTACCGATGCTGGGTATCGGCGGTATGCAGTTATTTGTTGCAGAAGTACCGGGTCCTACTAAAGATAAAATTCATCCCAGAGTTAGGGAAACAGCAAAACGTTTGTGGGGAATTTATCTGCTGTTCACAATTGCAGAGGTATCTCTTCTTTTAATTGGAGGAATGAATTTATTTGATTCTGTGAATCATGCTTTAACAACAATGGCTACAGGTGGATTTTCAACAAAACAGGCAAGCATAGCCGCTTATGACTCTCCGTTTATTCATTATGTTATGATTGTTTTTATGTTTATTGCCGGTACAAATTTTACGCTTCATTATCATCTTCTTCACAAAAATTTTTCAGTCGTTGCAAAAAATGATGAATTTAAGTTCTACCTTAAAGTAATTGGAATAGTTGTTACCGTTGTTGTAATTGGTTTATTATTAGCTAATTATGCCGGAATCGAAAAAACTTTTCGCGATGCACTCTTTCAAGTTGTTTCTATTGTAACCACTACAGGTTATGTTACATCTGATTATGAATTGTGGGGACCATTTTTTCAAGTACTTTTTTTTTTACTCCTCTTTACCGGAGGAAGTGCGGGTTCTACAGGCGGTGGAATTAAAATGGTACGCCATTTCTTGTTAATCAAAAATAGTATGATGGAACTTAAGCGTTTAATTCATCCCCGTGCGGTTATACCGGTTAGGTTTAACAAATCTACCGTCCCAACCGATATCATTTCGAATGTTTTAGCTTTTTTTCTGTTTTACATTTTTATTTTTTTGATCGGAACCTTGGTAATGTCGTTAATAGGAATGGATTTTATAAGCGCACTCGGTGCTTCTGCAACTTCAATAGGAAATGTTGGACCTGGTATTGGAACAGTAGGTCCTACGTCAAACTTTGCAAATGTACCTGATATGGGTAAATGGGTTTTGACTTTCTTGATGCTGCTTGGCAGGTTAGAATTGTTTACTGTACTTGTGATATTTTCAAGGGCTTTTTGGAAAAAGTAAAAGCGGGAATTAAATTACCCGAACATTTCCAAATTTTTCTCCAACATTCCTTATATTTAAACTCTATTCAAAAAAAGCTATGCGAACCTTAAAAATTATAATATCTTTTATAATGATTACCTCGGCACTATCTGCTCAGGAAATTTATTTTTGTAATAGCCACACTGAAACAGGTAACCCGGTAGATGCGCGTAATACCTGGTCAATTAAGCCCTGGGGTAGTTTTGTTTATATCTTATTTGATAATGAAGAGAAACCATTCGATACACAGCTTAATTATATGTTTTTGGATAGATATATTGATAATGAATATAAACCGTTTGACAGCAAAGCTATAAATATAAAAGAAGGGTCCACCTGGTTTGCATACAATTATAAATTTACGCAGCCTGGCAAATACCGGGTCTACTTAGTAAATCAAAATCAAAAGGAATTGATTTCCGGCACCGTCACAATCCAGGTGGAAAGTGATTATATGCAAAACCGTCAGCGAACAAATTCGCTTTATTACGACGATACTAAAATTAAATTTTGTGAGCGGGTAATTGCCGGTAAACCGATTAACACATTCAGAAAAATGTCACTCAGTTCACTTGACAGCACTGTTCATGTATATATTTTACATAAAGGTGAAATTCAAACACCAATATTTGTTGTTGATGTTTGGGAAAAACCTGTCCGGTCAATTGAATATGACAAATTTGTTGAATCGAAGAAGTATGCTTTAAATCCTTCTTGGGATCATGCATTTTTTAAGTATTCTTTTAATAAACCCGGCTATTATAAATTCAACATCTATAACGAAAAGGAAGTGCTTATTACAACCGGGTATTTGGACGTTGTTGATTAATTATGAATGAACAAATAAAAATAACATCAAATAAGGCTTTGAAATCTCTACTGATTATTCTTGGGTGGTTCTTTGTTGCTCTCGGAGTAATTGGAATATTTTTGCCGGTAATGCCAACCACAATATTTTTAATAATTGCTGCAGCTTGTTTTGCTAGAAGTTCCGAGAGATTTTACAATTGGTTAATTACAAATAAATATCTGGGTAAATTTATAAGAGATTATCGAGAGCATAGAGGTATGCCGCTTAGAGCAAAAATTATTGCTATACTTATGCTGAATATTGCAATTGGTTATTCTGCATTATTTGCCGTTGATTTAGTTTGGGTTAAAATACTTCTTTTCACAATTGCAATTGGAGTAACCGTTTATTTAATATCATTGAAAACTATTCCATCCAATAGAATTAAAGAGGAATACCAAGAAGGTTAAGTGCTTAATTCTTGTTTGGTAAGATGATTAAACCGGAGAGAAAGCAAGATAGCTACCGAAGCTAACCCGACCAAAAACCCCAACCATATTCCCATTGTACCAAAGTTGAAAGTGAAAGCTAGAATATACCCGGCAGGAACACCCAATAACCAATAAGCCCCGAAGGAAATAACCAAGGGAATTCTAACATCGGTTAAACCACGTAAAATTCCGATTGCTGTCGCCTGCAGTCCGTCAAATAATTGAAATAATGCTGCAACAATCAAAAGACTGGATGCCAATTCAACAACTTCAATTTCATTTACGTATAGATATGGAAGAAAATTCCTGAAAGAAATAAATATAATTGCAAAACAAAACATTAAACTAGCAGCAAGTATTAATGCGGTAAACCCTGCATTTCTGATTTGTTCCCTGCTTCTTCGTCCTAATGCAGTACCTACTCTTATTGTTCCTGCAGAACCGATCCCCAAAACAATCATGTATGTAACAGATGCTAAGTTGATTGCAATCTGATGTGCCGCAAGAGGAACCGCACCAATCCAGCCAATCATTATTGCCGAAAATGCAAATGCCCCTACCTCAAGAAAATATTGCAAACCGCTCGGCAAACCAATTGCCACAACTTTCTTAATTACTTTCCAATTGATTGACTTGTATTTTAAAGTCGGATTATACACCACATATTTCGAGGATGTAATAACATAATACATTAAAATGGCAGCCATTAATGTTCTTGTTAAGAAAGTTGTAAGACCGGCACCATATAAACCCATCGCTTCAAAACCAAGATTGCCGAATATCAAACACCAATTACTGAAGGCATTAAAAATGTTGGCAAATACTGCAATTATCATTGCTGGTTTTACGATGCTGATACCTTCAAGAAATTGCCGGTATACTTGAAATACTAAAAAAGGAATTACCGACAGTGCTAAAACTTTCATATATAACCGGGCTTCAATGACTACTTCTTTAGGTTGATCTAAATATTGCAGCAAATCCGCTCCAAAGTAAATTAAGAAAAGAAGTAGTACGGCAAAAACAACATTAACCAAAAGTGCCTGCCTTAATATCACACCGCATTCATCATCATTCTTTGCTCCTTTAGAAATTGCAACTAATGGGGTTATAGCCATTGTCATTCCAATTCCTAGAACAAGTATCAGAAAGAAGAGACCATTAACCAGAGCGGCAGCCGCTAGAGGAACAGTACCAACTCTTCCTACCATTAAACTATCAACAACTCCCATCATTATATGCCCGATCTGCCCAACCGAAACCGGAATTGCGAGTTTAATTGTTTCTTTAATATGTGTTTTTATATCATCCATAATGAATTTTAAAAAGCGTTCCAAATGTAATCAATTATACTCTGTTATTGAATTTTCTTGTTTGAATGTGAGTTACAGTAGTGTATATGTTAAGTAATTTTGATAAATTATTGATTAATAAATTCACAAGACCGGAGAGTATAATGGGCATCCTTTCAAAAGGTCATAAAAGCGCAGATAAACTTATCCAAGAAAATGATGAGTTAAAAAACAAACTGCATTCCGTACTTGATAAATTTAGCAGTATGGAAGAATTAGAAGAAAAACTAGGTAAGGCTAGAAAAGAACTTTCTGAAATTAACCAGAAAGAAAAAGAATCCGACAGTATGCTCCAAACTCTTGAAGCGCAGATTAGTGAAAAGAAAAATGAACTTGAGTTATTACAAAATAATATTTCTTCTTTGGAAGAACTTCGTGAAAGCCTAGAAAAATCAGCCGCCGATTTACAAGAAGAGAATAATCAGTATGCACGTTTCAAAGAAGAAAATGAAGAAAAAAATAGATGGCTGACTGAAGAGATTTCTAACAAGCAGAGTGAACTAACTCGTTTAAGCGAGGAGATTCATAAACAACACGATAATCAGCAAAATATTTCCCATGAGTTAACCGAACTGGAGCAGAGAATTGCCGGTCTGCGAGAAGAAGAAACCCGGATTATTCATACAATAGAATCTAAAGAAGAAGAATATTCTCAGGTCGAAGAAACTTATCGTGAACACAAAGAGCAGAACGAACGATATGAAAGCGAAATAAGTGACCTTAGGCAAAAACTTGAAGAATATAAACAACTCGAATCCGAACTTTCTAATAATATTGATGAACTTAAAAGCAAAGAAAACGAGCGGGTAGATTCAATTAAAAAAATTGACGAAAGAATTTCTTCAGCAGAAGAAGTAAAATCTAGTTTGGAGCATAGTCTTGCCGCATTAACAAAACAACTGGTTGATAAAGATTCGCTGTATAATGAGTATAACGAAAAACGCGAAGAATATACCAAAGAACTTAACGCGAAACAGATTGAACTCAATTCAATAAAAGAAAGTATTTCTCTTCATAGAGAAGAACTTGTAAAACTCGAATCTGATATTCAAACTCTTAAAGAACGAAAAAGTGTTTTGGAAGAAGAAGCACGTCGTGCCGAAGTAATAAAAAATGAAATTAACGAAACAACTCTTGCAAGAAGAGAAGAGGAAGAAAAACTTAATCATTCTCTCTCGAACCTCAAAAGCAAATTGAGTGAAATCGAAAACCGGAAATTTGAAATAGAGGAAAACCAGCTTCAGGTTGAAAATAAATTTGCAGAAGCTCTTCAAAAATTTACAGATGAAATAAAAGACGCTGGCAGCAAACTCTCAAAATTGAAACAACAAGTGATAGATAAAGAAAAAGAGCTACGGGAAAAGGAAGAACTACTTCTGGATAAAACAGCACAAATTGCAGAATACTCCGGGTTAAATAAAGTGATGCAAAAAGAACGAACAACTACCGAGCAATTTATCTCCTCACTTAAAACCCAACAAAACGAACTCTTTGAAAATGTTGAAAGACTTAACAATAAAGAAAACAAGATCAGGTTAGATATTAGCAGATTAAGATTAGAGAACGAAGCATTAAGCAAGCAAAGAGATGAATTGGAAAAAAATCTTCAGCAATTAATCGATCAAATAAGTAGAAATTATAGCGAAACCGAATCACGTAATTCAGCATTAACCGAAGAAATAAAAAGAAACGAGAGAATAGCTGACGAACTTGATCAAAAAGTCGAATCAGCCAAACAAAATTTGTTGGAAATTAAAAGCGAAACGGCGAAAAAAGAAATTGAAAAAGAAGAATATGCAGCAAAAATTTCGCAATTGATTGCATTAGAAAAGAAACTGCAAACTAAGATTTCTGCTTATGAGCGCCAACTTGGTGATGAAAATGAAAAGCAAGCGGATACATAAATCTAGTATTCGTCGATTTCAATTTTATACAGTACTGTATTGGACTGAGATTAGTAAAGTATTCAACCATCCTCCTTTATTATAGTTTTGTTGATTTTTTGAAACATTTTTTTTGGTACTGATATTGCTCTATAATAAGACAATTTCTCTATGATTTTTGTAATATATTAAAAAATAATAGATTATAGATATCGATTGAAACAAAATATCAGAGAAACAACCATAAATTATTAGTTTACTTTTGATTGCAGTGTAATTACTTTTGCATATTAAAATTCACAAGCGAGATAATTTTTAAGTAATATCCTATGAGAAAAATAGCTTTACTTTTTTTAATAAGTTTTTTGCCTTTAATTTTACCGGCTCAATCAAATAATAACTATCTCAATAATCCTATTTATCAGAGACAGATTGAGTTTTATAAAATATATAAACCGGTTGATACAAAGATTGTAATGCTCGGTAACTCGCTTACTCACGGTGTTGACTGGAATAATTTATTAGGCAGAAACGACGTTGTTGAGATGGGTATAGTTAGCGATATACTTTCCGGTTATTATAGTCGTCTGCATTTTGTAACCGAGCTAAAACCGAAAGTATGTTTTATACTTGGTGGCTTAAACGATATTTACCAGTGGATACCTGTTGAAACTATTTTTGATGACTACGTAAAAGTGATTGAAAGATTAAGAAGAAGCGGTATTACAGTGGTTATACAAAGCACGTTATATGCCGGAAGAGATTGGGGTAAAGATTGGCTGTCAGCTAATAACCCCGAAGTTAATGCGGCTGAGATAAATAAAGAAAGAAATACTCAAGTAGATAGACTCAATATGCTGTTGCGCGACTATGCAATTAAAAATAATATTGAATACATCGACCTCAACAACTTGATGAGCAGAGGGAATTATCTACGTTCCGAGATTACTTATGATGGTGTTCATCTAAATGCCGCCGGTTATAAAATATGGGGAAGGGAAGTCGAAAAAATTTTGAAAAAATTAGGAATTTAAAACAAACGGAGCAGATATGAAGAATAAAGCAAACGATATTCTGAAAATCCTGATATTATCGATAATATTTTTATATGCATTTTCTTACGTACCAATCGATTATGAAATAATAGGATTAAAACTTCATTCAGTCGATCTATTTTCCGATCTGACAAAAGAATCAGAATCCGACGAAGAATTTCATTATGATGAAGATTACTTCAAAATGGAAGACGACTTCTTCAAAACAGAAGATTCAACCGGATCTAATGATACGAGCGAAGAAATCATCGGGTTACAAAATAACGTTAATCTAGCAGGAATTGGATTCGGAAATTTATTAAAAGAATTGGATAGTGATTTTTATTTCTTTACACCTGCAATGCAGGGAAAAGATGAACCGATCAGAGGAAATACAACGCAATTAAGAAAATTTTTCAACGAACTAAAAAACTCCAAATCAAAAATTATTAGAATTGCACATTACGGTGATTCTGCTATAGAAGGCGATTTAATTACAGCCGATCTTCGACAAGAGTTTCAAAGAAAATACGGTGGCGAAGGTGTTGGTTTTCTCGGGCTAACTTCACAAGATACGAAGTTCAGGCAAACAACAACACAACGATTCTCAAACAATTGGGAAACTGCCGCAATCTATTCTAACAATCCTAAAAATTTACCTGTTGGAATTAGCGGTGAAATTTTTATTCCTGAAGGTAACAGTTGGGTAGAATTTGAAACAAGCCGAAGATATAGAACGGTAAAAAGCTTTACTAAGTTTAGAATTTTCTACAGCCATGCAAAAGCTTCCGATGTTAAATATACTATTGACGGAAGCCAAAACGGAACAATCAAACTTCGCCCGGGTAATGGTATTCAAGAAGCCGTTGTTGAAGTTGGTAAAAATGCAACAAAACTTAGATTAGAATTCACTAAAGAACAAGCATATTTTTATGGAGCAAGTCTGGAAGGCGGCAATGGAGTATATGTTGATAATCTTCCGCTGCGAGGTAATTCCGGTGTTGATCTTAAAAATATATCTACAGATGTAATGCGGGATTTTGCAAAATATTTAGACTATAATTTGATAATATTAGAATTTGGCTTGAATGCAGCCGGTTCGATTACTTCAAAATATGATTGGTATGAAAAAGAGATGGTAAGCGTTATTAAACATTTGCAATCGTCTTTCCCGCGTGCAGGAATTTTATTGATAAGCGCACATGATAAAAGTGTTCGCAAGGGTTCACAATTTGTCACAGACCCTGCTGTTGTATCTTTATTAAAATCACAGATGAACATTGCGAAATCAGCAGATATTGCTTTCTGGAATATGTTTGAAGCTATGGGGGGGTTAAATTCAATGCCTACCTGGGTCGATGCAAATCCACCGCTAGCTTTTAAAGATTATATACATTTTAACGGGCAGGGTGCCGAGAAGATTGCGAAAATGTTATTCGATTCATTGATGGATGCCGGGAAATAATGACAGCTCTAATTATCCAATAACACAAAAAGGTATCTGTTAATGGATCTTAATTCGTTTGCTCCGAATTTCATAGAATTGATTAAATACAATCCTTTACAGCCGTTGTTATTCAACAGCGGCTTCTTCCTTTTTTTCTTTCTTTTCATCTTAGTTTTTTATCGTTTTTTCTGGCATAACTATCGTGCAAAAGTTTTTTTCCTAACTACCATTTCGCTTTACTTTTATTATAAATCCAGCGGTGTTTTTTTCGTTCTGATTATTCTTAGCTCGATAATCGATTTCATCGCAGGCAAGATTATTTATGATAATGATTCTCCTCCGATGAGGAAATTTTTTCTAGTTATAAGCTTGGTAATGAATTTAGGAATTCTAGGTTATTTTAAATACACTAATTTCTTCTTAGACTCATTCAACCAGCTTGGTGCTGGAAATTTTGATATGCTCGATATTTTCCTTCCGGTTGGCGTATCGTTTTTTACTTTCCAATCAATGAGTTATACTATAGATATTTACAGAGGACAGCTTAAACCCGAAAGCAAATTTACAGATTTTCTTTTCTTCGTCTCTTTCTTTCCTCAATTAGTCGCCGGACCAATTGTACGTGCATCTGATTTCCTGCCTCAAATAAAAAATGATGTTTATGTTTCTCGTGAAGATGTAGGACGAGCTTTATTTTTAATTATAGCGGGATTGTTTAAAAAAGCTGTCATTGCCGATTACATAAGTATTAATTTTATCGATCGTGTTTTTGAGTGGCCCACACGTTTTACCGGTGTTGAAAATCTGCTTGCACTATATGCTTATACAATCCAATTGTATTGTGATTTTTCAGGTTATTCGGATATGGCTATTGGTTTAGCTTTGCTTTTAGGCTTTAAACTTCCTATAAATTTTAATTCCCCTTACAAAGCAGCATCAATAACAGAATTTTGGCAGAGATGGCATATCTCTCTTTCATCTTGGCTTCGAGATTATTTATATATCGGATTAGGCGGTAACAGAAAAGGTAATATACGAACCTATGTAAATCTAATACTAACTATGCTGTTGGGTGGTTTGTGGCACGGTGCTTCCTGGCGAATGGTTATTTGGGGTTTAATACAGGGAACAGCTCTTGCTGTTGAAAGAAAACTCGGCATAAAAAAATGGACAGAGCGTAGCCAATTGCATCGCTTTGTTGGGTTCCTAATAACATTCAATTTATTTACTTTCACACTTCTCTTCTTCCGTGCTCAATCGCACGAGCTTTCTTTGCAAATGATGTCACAAATATGGAATTATTTTAATCCCGAAGTTTTTGTACAATTTATTGAAGGTTATCCACTCGTATTTATCTTGATTATAATCGGATATATTACTCATTTCACACCCCAAAGTTGGGAAGTTAGAACACAAGAGATTATTACTAAACTGCCGTTGGTCGGCAAAGCATTGTTAATTACTCTTGTTATTTGGCTGGTCGCTCAGTTTAAGTCAGCTGATATACAGCCTTTTATCTATTTCCAATTCTAAAATTGGGATGGGAGCTAATGTTTGAAAGTGATCTTTTTAAAAATTTAGTTGAGATATTAAGTTACGATCCACTCAAACCCCTTCTTTTCAATAGTGGTTTTTTTCTCTTCTTTTTTATTTCCTACTTATTTTTTATCGTTTTTTTTGGAAGAATTACCGTGCAAAAGTTTTCTTTTTAACGGTAATGTCTCTTTACTTTTATTATAAATCGAGCGGCTTATTCTTCTACCTCGTTGTGCTTAGTTCGATTGTTGATTTTATAGCAGGGAAATACATACATGCTTCTAAAATACCTTCGAGGAAAAAACTTTTCTTAATTTTAAGCATTATTACCAACCTAGGAATACTCGGTTATTTTAAGTATACAAATTTTTTTATAAGTACAATCAACAATATGTTATCGGGTGGAATTGAATTTGTTGATATTTTCTTACCTGTAGGCGTATCGTTTTTCACTTTTCAATCAATGAGTTATACTATCGATATCTATAAGGGAAAACTAGAGCCCGAAAATAAATTTATAGATTTTCTATTCTTTGTCTCATTCTTTCCGCAGCTTGTTGCCGGGCCCATTGTAAGAGCGAAGGAATTCCTGCCTCAAATAAAAAACGATGTGTTCATTACAAAAGAAGAAATAGGGCGTGCATTGTTTTTAATTCTTGCCGGTTTAATGAAAAAGGCAATAATAGCAGATTATATCAGCATTAATTTTATAGATCGTGTTTTCGAATGGCCTTCTCGTTATACGGGAGTCGAAAACTTGATGGCAGTATATGCTTACCTTGTTCAAATATACTGTGATTTCTCCGGTTATTCGGATATGGCGATAGGATTGGCACTATTACTTGGTTTTAAGCTGCCAATGAATTTCAATGCCCCTTATAAAGCAAAAACAATTACCGAGTTTTGGCAAAGATGGCATATTTCTCTTTCATCTTGGTTAAGAGATTATCTTTATATATCTCTTGGCGGTAATAGAAAAGGAAAAGGTAGAACCTATATTAACTTGATGCTGACTATGTTGTTGGGTGGGTTATGGCATGGGGCATCTTGGCGATTCGTTATTTGGGGTGGGTGGCACGGGTTGGCTCTTGCAGTCGAAAGAATTTTTAATATTCCCGAATGGATAACCAAGAAGAACATATTTACAAAAATAATTGGTGTTTTTATTACGATGCATATATGGGCATTCTCAATGATATTTTTCCGCGCTCAATCTTATGAAACAGGTTTTGAAATAATAGGTCAGATAATTCATTTTTTTCATTTTGAAGTCTTATTTCAATTCATTGAAGGATATACTCTTGTTTTTATACTTATAGTTTTAGGTTATATAACTCATTACATTCCTAAACAATTTGAAGACTCGGTTCAAAAATTCATAACCCATTTACCACTAATCGGAAAGGCATTGTTAATCACATTTGTGATTTGGTTGGTTGCTCAATTCAAAGCAGCTGATATACAGCCGTTCATTTATTTCCAATTCTAAGTCGATTCAAGTTAGATTGAGTAACAAATTAATTACCTTGATAAATAATCCTTTTTATGATTTTTATTTTGTATTATCTTTAATAGATACTAAAATCTGAATTTATAATTTATTCTAACTTGATGACTAATTATTTCATAAATACAGAGTTCCCAAAATTCAAACTTGCCGGGCTGGTAATTATTTTTTCAATAATTTCATTCACAACTATTGCTCAAACACCATCTGAAGTCCGAGAATTTAAGAATCGAGCAATTGAGCATATGCAAGCAGGCAGGTACGGTGAAGCAATAGATTTGTTGAATAAATATATTTCTACTAACGCACGTGAAGCTGAAGGTTATAACCTTAGAGCAATTTGCTATGAAAACAGGTCACAATACCAAAATGCTGTGCTTGATTTTAGACGGGCAATTGCATTGGAACCTCAGAATCAAGAGTATAGAAATAACCTCAATAGAGTAATTACGGTTTGGTATGAACAGCTCCGTAAAAAAATTGAAGGGCATCATAGAGAAATCGCGATTGATCCTAACAACCCCTTTAACTATCTCGAAATCGGCAAGTCTTATCGCTGGATGGAGATGTGGCCCGAAGCCGAACTCTGGTATGACGAGTATTTACTTCGTGATAATAATGCCTCACCCGATGAAATTATTCGCTATACGGAAATATTGGCTAAGACCGGAAGCATTCTAAAAGGAGAAAGAATTCTTAGAGAATTTGTTGGAAGATACCCTGATGACTGGCGGTTGTGGAGCAGGTTTGGATATTTTTTGTTATGGCTTGCTAAATATAATGAGGCAAGGCAAGCTTTTGAAACTGCCCTAGGTTTCAAACCATTCTTTAAAGAAGCACAAGACGGTTTGGATATCGCAAAAAGCGAGGCTTACGTTACACAAGAAGATCCACGTTCATTTGAAAGAGTCTACCCTATCGATAGGTTTTATAGTATCCTAAGGAGAAACCCGTCAGATGATAACACCCGTTTTCAACTAGTTGAAGAGCTTATTAAAGAAGAAAGAGTTGAAGAAGCGTATCAGCAATTGCAGAGACTTGCAGCTCGTCATCAAGGTGAAGAAAAATTTGAGGAACTTTGGCTGTATGTTACAAATTACCGTGATGAAAATTATCGAACAAAAGTAGAAGAATTTCGGGCAAGACTAGAAAATAATCCCAACGATCTTCAAGCTCTAAAAAATTTGGCTCAATACCACGAATATCTCCAAGAATATGATGAAGCATTACAAGTATTGGATAATTACTTTGCACTAAACCCCGATGAAACCGATCAAGGAGTCAGATACCAGTATGCGCGTATTAATGCTTGGG
>CAYLVF010000010.1:0-3168 GCA_964387045.1 uncultured Melioribacter sp.
CTTCTTCGGTTTCAATAAATAGTTATGTACAGATGGTTGATAAAATTCCAATCGGTAGATCACTTATAAATAGTTTAATTGTAGCATCGTCTGTTACGGCGGGAGTTCTTATTTTCGGCTCGATGATTGGTTATGCGTTATCACGTTTAGAGTTCAAAGGAAGGAATACGATTTTTTACATTATAATTTTTACTATGACGCTTCCGTTCCAAATAACTCTTATACCGCAATATATAATTATGGTAGAGTTCGGATGGATTGATACATACTTGGCATTGATCGTTCCATATTTTATTAATGCCCTGGGAATTATAATGTTCAGACAATATTTCAAATCCATTCCGCAAAGTTTAATTGATGCTGCACGGTTGGACGGCTGCGATGAATTAAAAATTATTTTCAAAATTCTTTGGCCTAATTCCATACCGGCAATTGTTACGATCGGTATTATAACTTTTATGGCATCATGGAATGAAGTGCTTTGGCCGTTGATTGTAATTAGAGAGGAAAGTTTAATGACAATGCCGCAGTTAGTTACATTATTTGCAGTCGGTGGTAGAGCTGATTCACAATTGGGTGTTAAACTTGCGTCGGCTGTGCTATTAGCATTGCCTATTATTTTAGCTTACTTATTCTTCCAAAAATATTTCATACAAAGTATGGCATCAACCGGTATAAAGGAATAATGTTTTATGCATTTACAAAAATTAAAACTACGCTTAAAAGCTGACCCAAGGAAAGTTATTATTCAACCGTTGGGAATGAATAAACAAAGAACTAAGAGAGTAATAGATAGAATTGTTACGTTAAGTAATTCCGATATAAATAAGAAAATTAGTGAAGTATATGATGCGTTCTCTAACCGTCATAAGAATTTCGAAACAAGGCTTCAAGAAAATTATAACCGGGTAGAGAAAATTGTATCAATAGGAAAAATAAATAGGAAAACACAACAATTAATCGGTGCATATTTTTCAAAAGAATACTCAATAGAATCAGCCGCACTTTTTAACCCGTCTATTGTTCCGCATCCGGCACAAGATAAAACAGGCAAAGGCGAATTGAAATTTGTGATGAGTCTACGTGCAACCGGTGAAGGTCATATTTCTTCAATTGAATTTCGTGAAGGTATTATTTCAACAAATGGTAGTGTTAAATTAATTAACGAATCCGCATTCAGAATGCTCCCCAAAGTAACTGCTTATAAATACAAAGAAATAATTGATAAAAAAAATATCAAACATAATTCTCTTAACTATTCTAAAGAAGATTTAATGAACAGTAATTACAAATGTATGTTCGAGAAAAACTCTTTGATTTCCGAACGTGTTCTCTTTCCTTCTTCTAAAGCAGAATCGATGGGAATGGAAGATGCAAGATTTGTGAAATTTACTGACGATGGAAATGCAAAATATTTATCGACCTATACAGCTTATAACGGAAAATCATTCCGGACACAGCTTATAGAGACTAAAGATTTTCGAAATTATGAAATAGGAACTCTCCACGGTAAAATGATTAATGATAAGGGAATGGCTTTATTTCCAAGAAAAATTAAGGGAAAGTATTTTATTACATCAAGACAGGATGGTGAAAACCTATATATGATGGAATCGGATAATCTTTATAAGTGGGATAAAGCACGAAAAATTCTTCAACCAAAACAAATTTGGGAATTTGTGCAGCTTGGTAATTGCGGTTCACCCATCGAAACAAAAGAAGGATGGCTGTTATTAACTCATGCGGTTGGACCATTAAGGAAATATGTGATGAGTGCAATTCTACTCGATCTAAATAATCCCTATAAAGTTATTGCGGTACTTAACGAACCGCTAATTGAGCCTGATGAAAATGAAAGAGAAGGATATGTACCTAATGTTGTTTATTCGTGTGGCTCGCTTGTACATAATAATAATTTGATTATACCTTACGCTATGTCTGACTCGGCATGCGGTTTTGCAAAAATTGAACTTGATAAGCTCTTTAATAAATTCTCTTAAATTCTATTAACGTACTAACTATGGAAAAATAATATGAATATAACTCGATTTAAATCAAATCCTATTTTAACAAAAGATAACGTTCCTTTTAAGGTAAATAGCATCTTTAATGCAGGTGCAGTTAAATTTAACGGTAAATATATTTTAGTCTGTCGTGTTGAAATGCCGAACGGAAGATCTTCGTTTGTACTTGCAGAAAGTCAGGATGGTTATTCTTTCAAAATTCATGATAAACTTTTTCTGTCTCCCGAAGATCATAAAGAATGTTATGATTATGTAGAATGGGGTATCGAAGATCCTCGTATTACTCAAATTGAAGGTAAATTTTTTCTTACTTACACCGGTTATTCGGAATATATGCCTTTAGTTGTTTTATCCGAAACGGAAGATTTTAAAAATGTAAAAATTCATGGACCAATTTCAGAACCATCAAATAAAGACTGCTCATTATTCCCCGAAAAGATAAACGGTAAATATTGGAAGATTGATCGGCCCTCTGCCGAAAATAGAAAAGATATTTGGATTTCATCAAGCCCGGATTTAATTCATTGGGGAAATTATAAAATTCTTATGCAGCCTGAACCCGGTACATGGGAAAATGATAAAATTGGTTCATCTAGTGATCCGATAAAAACTGAAAAAGGCTGGCTGATGCTTTATCACGGTGTGCGTGGATTTGGGATTACATCTCTTTATAAATTAGGTGTTGTGCTGCTTGATTTAAACGAGCCTTGGAAAGTTATTGGTAGGAGTAAAGAACCGATTCTCGCTCCTGAAATGGATTATGAAAGAGTAGGTGATGTCAACAATGTTGTTTTCGCAAATGGCTGGATAGCCGAAAGTGACGGCAGTGTAAAAATTTATTACAGTGGTGCTGATACTAATGTTTGTGTAGCAGATACAACTATCGATTATTTAATCTCGGTGTGCAAATGAAATACTATATGAAAAAATATTTTCTTTTGTTACTGTTCGTTGTTATAACTATTAGTTGTAATGGAAATGATATACTTATTATCAATAACTCTCATCTTGATTACCTTTATGAAGAAATAGTTGTCGACGGTAAGGAGATGGCAATTATTCATATTTATAGTGATTATCCTGATTATACATTTGTTGGAGATGATGATGAAGGAATTGCATGTGTTGATGATGTTGCACGTGC
>CAYLVF010000010.1:3268-15173 GCA_964387045.1 uncultured Melioribacter sp.
AATTGAAAGCGAAAAATATTCACAGATAGCATACAATATTAGACCAATGGTTTACGCATTGTTGGAAGCATACAAAATTACAAGCAAAGATATTTATGCTGTACGAGCAGCCGAAGCTGCAAAATGGTTAACTGGAAGAAATCCGGCAAATGCAGTAATGTATAAAAAAGAAACAGGTAGAATATTTGACGGTATTAACTCTGAAAATGATGTAAACAAAAACTCCGGAGCAGAATCTACAATAGAAGGTTTGCTGACTTTACTTAAATTAAAAGAGAATGAAATCGCACTAAAGTATTTCTTGTCGAATGATTGATCAATTATGGATAAAAACAAAATTAATCTTAACCAAAATTGGAAATTTTCTATTTCTGAGAAATCAAGAGAGATTGAAAATATTCCTGCCGGTTTAATTGAATCCAGTACATGGTTTAATGCCGTCGTTCCCGGTACAATTCACACTGACTTAATGAATAACAAACTGATTGATGATCCATATTACGCCGATAACGAATCAAAATTGAAATGGGTTGCCGAACAAGATTGGATTTATAAAACCGAATTCTCAAGCGACACTGAAAAGAATATAAATTACTACTTAGTCTTAAATGGAATTGATACGATTGCCGATGTCTATTTGAATGATAAGAAAATAATATCATGCAGCAATATGTTCGTGAAGTATGAAAAAAAGTTAAACAAGTATTTATCACAAGATAAAAATGAATTAAAAATATACTTTCATTCACCGGTTAAATATGCAGAGAGTGAAGAGAGAAAATACGGTAAACTACCGGTCGAGTTGAATTCATATAGAGCTTATATCCGTAAAGCTCAGTATTCATTTGGCTGGGATTGGGGACCATCATTCCCTACATCAGGAATATGGCGTGATATTTATATCGAAAAAAGAACTTCAGCCAAGATTGGATCTATTCGTTTCGATACAGTCAAAATAACTTCAGCTAAAGCAAAAGTAAAAATAACTGTTGATATAAAATGCGAAGTAAAACAAAAGCATAAACTTCAGCTAATAATCGCCAACGAGAAGAAGGAAATAAAAGTTAACGATTCCGGTATTTATGAAATTGATTTATCAATAAAAAATCCGAAGCCATGGTTCCCAAATGGCGAAGGGGAGCCGTATTTATACGAGCTTGATTTAACATTGTATAACAATAACGGTGCTGAAGTTGATAACTGCAAAAAGAAAATCGGCATCAGAACTATTGATTTGATTAAGCGCGAAAGTAAAGAGAACACTTTCAAATTAAGAATTAACGGCAGAGATATTTTTGCTAAAGGTGTTAATTGGATCCCCGCAGATTCATTCTTACCGCGTGTAGATAAAGTAAAGTACAATAAACTGTTAACCTATGCTAAAGATGCAAATATGAATATCGTCAGAGTGTGGGGAGGCGGTATTTATGAATCTGATTATTTTTATGAGTTATGTGATGAACTCGGCTTACTTGTTTGGCAGGATTTTATGTTCGCATGTGGATCGTATCCGGAACAAAAAGAATTCGTTAATAATGTTAAAGAAGAAGTAGAACAGAATGTAAAAAGATTACAACATCATCCATCTATTGCCTTATGGTGCGGTAACAATGAAAACGAATGGATATGGTATCAAAAGTACTCAACTGATTATAAAGAAATGCCGGGTTATAAAATTTATCACAAAGTTATACCTGATATTTTAAAAGAATTCGATTCACTGCGTCCATATCATCCGTCATCACCGTTTGGTGAAGATGAAGATCCGAATTCATTTAATTCGGGCAACACTCATCAATGGAAGATTTGGAGTATGTGGATTGACTATACACAAGTGGTAAAAGACAAAAGTCTTTTTGTTACCGAGTTTGGATTTCAAGGTCCGGCAAATAAAGATACTCTCGAAAAAGTAATTCCAAAGGTAAACAGAAGATTACACGATCACATTTTTGAATTTCACAACAAACAAGTTGAAGGACCGGAAAGAATTTGGCGATTCCTCTCTGCTCATATTCCATTACCGTTAAGTTGGGATGATTATTTTTATCTTGCTCAACTTAATCAAGCATTTGCGCTAAAGACATGCCTCGAACATTGGAGAACTAACGGAAGAACAAACGGTTCAATTATCTGGCAAATTAACGACAGTTATCCGGTTACAAGCTGGGCAATAATAGATTATGGTTTGCTGCCTAAATTATCTTATCATTTTGTCAAAAATATTTTCTCACCACAGATAATATATTTTCCTGAAGAAAATGGAATTATCAAAGTAAAATTACAGAATCAATCAATTGATGAATTCAAGGGGACTTATCGACTTGCAATTATTGATACTTCTTCCGGAAAAATAATTGATGAACAGAAGAGAAAAGTAAAAATTAAGGGCAGCCGAATCGATTCAATTAATGAATTTAAGGAAAGTAATTTTATTGACAGTAATAAAATTATCATTGCAAATTTATACAACTCTGCCGGTGAATTAATAAGCACAAATTATTATCATCACAAACCGTGGAAGTATTATCAACTTGCTGAAGCAAATATTTCAATGAATCAAACTGAGAAAAAAAGTAAGACTCAGCTATTAGTATCAACAGACCAACCGGCATACTTTGTTGATATGCATTTAGCAGGTGTTGAGTTTTCAAAACGAGGATTTACAATTTTACCGGGAGAAGAAATCGCAGTGGATATTCTAATCAACAGCAAGCAAATAGATATTAACGCAATCGAAATTTACTCATTGAATAAGTACTTGTGCTAATATTCATTCTTATTACTCGTTAGTTTTCATTCTGATACAGATGGTTTTCATAACAAGGAGAGTTAATGAAGTTAATAAACAGAATAACAATAATCATTATCCTTGCCGCCTATATTTTAAATGGACAGCAAATTAATATTAATCGCATTGATATGATGTCTGACTTCCCAGCTCCGTATTTAATGCGCGATTGGAAAGAAGTTACAATCGGTTATGATTCATTTGTTTTCGATTATAATAAACAAGGTGAATACCTTCCGTTGTTATTTTTTAGAAATAACACAGTTAATTATCCCGGTGATATAAGTTTTGGTTTGCACACTGTTGTCGGTACAACATCTCCAACCTCAGGAGAAGCGATAAACGTTATCCCCGCAGTTGTGGGTGCTACATTGGTTGGAATCGATAAAAGCAGTCAAGACGTTAATAACTGGGTACGAATGTGCCGCGAGTATTTCAATAATCGCCCCGAACAAAACGTCTATAAGAATCATCCGGTAGATGATACATATGATGATTGGTGGTATGAAACAATGCCGAATGTATTTTTCTATCAACTTTATGACTTGTATCCAAACACAGACGATTTTGATTTCCAATTAAGAAGTGTAGCCAATCAATGGTTGAAGGCTGTTGAAACTATGGGCGGAAGTTCAACTCCGTGGAATGTTCCGTATATGGATTACACAGGTTGGAATTTATCCAACATGACACCTCACATCGGTAATGTAAGAGAACCGGAAGCTGCTGGCGCACTCGCCTGGATATTATATAATGCATACAAAGAAACCGGTGAAGAGAAATATAAAAACGGTGCCGAATGGTCAATGGAGTTTTTAAATAATTATCCTACAAACCCTTCTTATGAATTACAATTACCTTACGGAATTTATATCGCAGCAAAGATGAATGCCGAACTCGGTACTCAGTATAATATTGAAAAAATGCTTAACTGGACTTTTGATGTTGGACCGCTTAGAAATTGGGGATCGGTTGTTGGTACTTGGGGCGGACTCGATATGCACGGTTTAATTGGTGAAGTCAACGGAACGAATGACTATCCATTTTTAATGAATACATTTCAACAAGCCGGCGCATTGCTTCCGTTACTTAGATATGATGATCGTTTTGCTGATGCACTCGGTAAATGGATGCTTAATGCAGCTAATGCGACTCGATATTTCTACCCGAATTACCTTCCTGCTAATAAACAGGACAGTGAAGAGTGGGCATTTCAATACGATCCTAATTCATATATAGGGCATGAAGCTATTAGACAATCCATGTATGGTTCGTCGCCTTATGCAACCGGAGATGCTATTGCAGGTGGATGGGGATATACTAATCTTGTTCTTTACGGTTCTTCTCACGTTGGTATCTTCGGCAGTATAATTGATACAACCGATGTAGAAGGAATATTAAAATTAGATTTACTCAAAACAGATTTCTTCCGCGAGGAAGCTTATCCAACTTTTCTATTTTACAATCCTTATGATTTAGATAAAACAGTTTCGTTTGATGTTGGTACCAACAAAGATATTTATGAATCTACTAGTAATACATTTTTATCGAGTGGAGTTTCCGGGATTACTCAGATAACAATTTCGGCTAATCGATCGTACATTGTAGTTCTTACACCTAACGGTGGAAATATAACTTATGATTATGATAAGATGCTTGTTAACGGGGTAGTAGTCGATTATATGTCAGGACAAACAGTTTCTAATTATCCTCCGAGAATTAAAAGTCTTGCCGCACTTCAAAATAAAATACTAAGAAATGATTCTACAACTATTTATTGTACCGCCGTTGATAGAGACGGAGATGATCTGCAATATCAATGGAGTTCTGATGCAGGAAACTTTTTCGGGAGCGGTGCAAATATTATTTGGGAAGCTCCGAACGAAACCGGTTTATTTATAATTGAAGCAATAGTGAATGATGGAAAAGGTGAATCTGTTTTCGCTCAAATAGAAATAGAGGTAGTGGAAAAATTCAATACTGCACCAACAATTAATTTGTTGAAAGCCGAACCGCGAAAAGTAGATCTCGGTGGAATGACGGAAATTGAATGTATCGCTTCGGATAAAGAAAATGACGAGATTACTTATGAATGGTTTGCTTCAGAAGGATTTATTAACGGAACGGGTTCAAAGATAAATTGGACTGCACCGAACGCAGAAGGAAATTATTATATAGTATGTAAAGTAAGTGATCCTGACGGAGAATGCAGCAGTGATAGTATTGCAATTGCAGTTAGAGATTTTTCAATTACTCAAACAGGTGATTTAATTTTATTACTTCCCTTTAACGGTAACGCACAAGATGAGAGCGGTAATAATAACGCTGTAACTGTTAACGGTGCTGTGCTAACTTCGGATAGATTTGGTAATCTGCAAAGTGCGTATAAGTTTGACGGTGTTGATGATAATATGCGAATAGCAAATTCAACATTTCTCAACTTCTCCAACTCCATAACTCTCAATTTTTGGATTTACATAGATCAACTTTATGATAGAGAGCAATATCCGATCTCTCATGGTAATTGGGATTCCAGATGGAAAGTTTCTATCTCAAATAATAAAATAAGATGGACAATTAATACTGCCGGTGGAATAACTGATCTTGATTCGGAAACGATAATTACTAAAGGTCAGTGGTATAACGTTACCGGTTATTATTCCGGTCAAGATATGGAATTATATATCAACGGCAGACTTGATGCCTTCAAGTACTTTAACGGCGGAATTAATTCTTCATCTGTCGATCTTACTTTAGGTCAAACTGTTCCGAACAATACTCAGTATAATTTCAACGGAAAAATTGATGATGTGCGACTATTTGATTATGCACTTCCGTATGATGAGATTGTGCAATTTTATGATATAGAAACATCGGTAGAAGATATTGATGATGATTTACCGTTAAGTTTTCAACTTCTTCAAAATTATCCAAACCCGTTTAACAGCCAAACCAATATCACTTTTAGAGTAAGAAACAATTCACTAGTTAAAATCGATATCTATAACATTCTCGGTCAAAAAGTAATAAGTCTATTAAATAAAGAGATGGCAGCCGGTCAACATTCAGTAATCTGGGATGGTAAAACTAATAATGGAGATAAAACCAATTCCGGTATATACTTCATCAGAATGAAAGCAGCAGATTATACCTCGGTAATTAAAGCAGCTTTATTAAATTGAATAAAAAGAGAACGAAATGATAATAAGAAAATCGCTCATCTTAATTTTATTATTTAGCATAATAATTCTTAGTGAAGATGAAACCAATTCACTAAAGATCAAATCTAGTTATGAAGTCGGGCAGATTGAAGTAGGCGGTCCGTATGTTGGTATTGAAATTCACAAAAGCTTTCCGATGATCAATAGAATAAGCTTCTATTATCCCGTAGCAAACAGTATTGATATTAGCGAAGATTATTGGAAACGAGAAAACTATCGAATTATGTCGATGGGCTTAAAGATCGGTAATGAACCAAAATTTATTTTGGAAGAAGAAGCGTGGAAAGTTTTACAAACACCTTATGATGTTGAGTTTCATAAAAATATTTTTAATTCCGAAATAAAAATTAAGTATGAGTTTCTAAAAACTAAACCGGCTGTAGCTGCTGATTTTATTATAACCAACAATTCCGACTCAAGTAAAACGTATGAAGTTTATTTGAGATTTGAAACAATTCTAAGAACGAGTCACACTTATGATCTGTTTGATAGCGGTATAAGCAGGATATCCGATGATAAAAAGTTATTAAAGGTTGAATATGATTTTCTTCAAACAGGAAATTCAAAAATATTTTTTTACAATGTGGGTGAGCAGCCGGAATATACTTTATTAAATATCGATATGGAAAACTTTGCAAATCCCGATGAATACTGGCTCAAATCAAATCAACCTTATGAAAGTTCAACTAAAAATTCAAATTCCTATGCAATATTTATCTATTCAAAAGAATTACAGCCCGGCGAAAGTATGAATATTACCCAGCTTATCGGCTCAACAAAGATTGATGAATCAAAGGAAGTTATAGATTACTCATCAAAAAATTATAAAAAAGAAATCGATGATTATAAAGAATATATTTTATCAAATTCTGTTAATAAAGAAGTAATAAAAACCGGCGATCCTAAATTTGATTTCACAACTGATTGGGCTTTGGCTGTTCTTAAAACAAACGCTCATTATATAGACTCAATTATCGCGCCGATGCCCGCACAGGCGCAATATAATTTTTACTTTACACATGATGTACTCGTTACCGATTTAGCAGCTGTTAATTTCGATTTGGAGCGAGTGAAAAATGATTTAGAATTTATTATGTCTCTTGCAAATGAAGAACATGTAATTCCCCACGCGTATTACTGGAAGGATACCGAATACAAAACTGAATTTGCAGATCACGATAACTGGAATAATTTCTGGCTTAATATTGTTACAGCAAGTTATCTCCGCAGTTCCGGTGATAAATCATTTGTTGAGAAATTATATCCCTATTTGACAAAGAGTATAGAAACAGCATTATTAACTATTGGTGAGGATAGTTTAATGTGGTCGTTTAGACCGGATTGGTGGGATATAGGCAGACTGTACGGTCCGAAAGTTTATATGACAGCTTTAGCCGCAAGGACAATTGAAGATTATATTTTTATTTCTACAAAATTAGGATTGAACATTGACGAACTTGGTAAATATGAAAAATTGGCGACCGGATTAAAAGAAAATATGGTGCAAAAATTATGGAGTGATGAGCATAAATTCTTAATGAATTATTATGAGCCAGGCAAATTAGATCCACATTATTATATCGGTTCTTTAGTCCCGGCTTATATGGGTATGCTCGATCATCAAAAAACTACTGAGCTATTGACTACCGCTAAAAACTATATGGTGGATGAAAGTGTTGGAATATATAACGCATTCCCAATGGATTTTCATACGCTTGGTGATTACTTAAAATTTTCGGGAAACGAAGCGGGAGATGTGTATTATTATTTTAACGGCGGCATCTGGCCTCAAGGTAACGCATGGTACACTTTGGCATTAATTCGCAATGGTCAGAAGGATGAAGCACTAAATTTTATAAAAAATGTTATGACTTTGGATGGGTTAATGAACGGTCCCAATGGTCAGCCTGCTATGTACGAAGTTAGAAACGGAAATAAAAACGAACCCTCTGAATATGGTAAAGTAGATAAGCCGCAATTTTTGTGGGCAGGTGCATGGTATCTCAATTGTCTTTATAATTTGTTATTTATTAACAATGATTCGTGGAACATAACGTTTGATCCTTACCTTCCGGAAGGAAATAAAACCGTAAGAGGCACTTTGAACATTGCCGGAAATAAAGCCAGTATAGAAGTGTCCGGCAGCGGAGAAGAAGTCGGATCAGTTTATTATGACGGTGTATTTTATCCATCACTTGTTTATCCGTCCGAATTAAAAAAAATAGAAAAAGTTCAGATTAATTTGGGTGAAGCAAAATTTCCAATTGTATCCGCTTCAAACTCAATTCTCAATTCTGCTGAAATAGCAGATAATAAATTAGTAATTAAGTTATCTGCATTTACCGGACATAAAAATAAAACTGAAATCATTTCTCCTTGGAAACCGGAAAGCATTCAATTAAACTCCGTAACAAGTGCCGATCTCATGACCGTGGAAAGCGATAATGGCTCGTTCAAAATTCAGATAGAGTTTAAACATAATTCAACTTCGGAAGAAGTTATTATGGTCAAATTTAAAAGGTAGCGTGAAATGGGCGCAAGTAATTTGTTAAATATAAAATTGATAGTTGTACTACTTACTGTGTTGCTGAGTGCAACAGTGTTCTCTCAGTCAATTGTTGATAAGAATAAAGGAAATCACAATAATACCAAAAAGGGATTTATGGATGGAAATTTGGTGGGTACTGTCTATTACAATTTTGGTGAAGTTGGAGATTACTTAAATGAAAAAAACAGAAGCGGTGTTTGGCCTAAAGGAACTGTTCATACATATCTTGATGGTGTTGCAATAATTGTACAAGCTGAAGCTGAAGGAATAAATGGTAATAAAATACACCCGTTAGAAACAAATTATTATGAATTTACCCGGTACAATCCGGCTACAGGAATTGCTTACGGTTGGTGGCCGTTGCCAAATTATGCTTATCCTTTTGGTTCAAGTCCGGCAAGAAGTGATGATGATTTTACAAATCAAAGAACTTGGCCTGATCACTGGCCTGATAGACCTTCCGACTGGGATGGTTATTGGAATGGGTATTTTGGTAAAGGTGTGAAGAATGCCGACCTTGAAACATATTTTGTGTTTGATGATGACGAAGATAGAGAGTACATAAATAAACATAGTTTTTATCCGGATCAGGATGATTTAACAAGAGGCGGTCTTGGTATGCAGGTAAAAACCAGGGGATTCCAATGGTCAAATATTTTAGCCACGGATGTTATATTCTGGTATTATGAAATTACCAACGTCGGCACATATGATTATGATAAAACTTTATTTGCTCAATATGTGGATTGGGGTATCGGTGGCGCGAATGATAATAACGGTGATTATAATGAACTGCTTGATATTTCGTATGCATGGTCAGTTCAACCGTATGGAACTCCCGGAAACTGGGGTCCGGTTGGTGTAGCAGGTTATGCCTTTCTAGAGAGTCCGGGGATACCAGACGATAGAAAAGATAATGATAAGGATGGTTTGACTGATGAGAGAAGAGATAACTTAGCAAGAGTTTTTATTGAAACCCCTGATCAAGATCCTTTTATTATTAACCCGGCAATAGATACTGTAAGATTTAGAAATTTCTACGGCTATCCTTGGAGACCTCACTGGGATGCAGATGAAAATGCAAATTGGCGCACATATCTGGATGTGAACGGTAATGGTAAATGGGATTCGGGTGAACCATTGAACGATGATGTTGGAAGTGATGGATTAGGTCCTTTTGACGATGACTACCCGGGGCCGGATTTTGATGGTACTGAAGGAAATGGAAAACCTGATCAAGGTGAACCAAATTTCGGCATACTTGATAAAGATGAATCAGATCAACTTGGATTGACGGGATTTGCTTTGTTCTCGGTTCATAAATATGAATTAAATAGAGATGAAGAAAACTGGCAAGTTCTTTCAGGATTACCTGAACCACACGGTCAGGAATTGCAGGGTGTCAACCTCGCTAATTATTTTTCGAGCTATTTATTTAGTATGAATGGAAGAAATACTTATTCTCAGCAGACAGGTAAAACAGAAGAAGTTGGAGAAACTGAAAGATTTTCAATGGCACTTCTTTTTGGAATAAACCTATCGGATTTGTTTCGAAGGAAAAAAACTGTGCAGCAAATTTATAATGCCAATTATAGATTCGCTAAACCACCTGAAAAGCCAATTATAACAGCAATCCCAGGTGATCGAAAAGTCACTCTTTACTGGGATGATAGGGCTGAAAAGACATTTGATGCATTCTATCAAAGAATAAATTTTGAAGGATATAGGGTTTACCGGTCAACAGAATCTAATTTTTTAGAAAACAAAATCATAACAGATGGGTTTGGGAAATCAACTTTCCGAGAACCGATTGCTCAATTTGATGTAATTAACGGTGTAACCGGTTTTCACCCGGTTGACGTAAATGGAGCACTTTTTTACATGGGCAATGATTCCGGGTTAAAGCATTCATTTATCGACTCTACAGTTCAAAATGGTCAAACATATTATTATGCTGTTACTTCGTATGATAGAGGCTACAACACGATTACAGTTGAAGGGAAAAAAGAGGGTATTCCTCCTTCTGAAACAACTACAATTTTGAAGGTGGATATAAATGGAAAGGTAACTCCGGATATCAACACGGCGGTTGTTACGCCAAGGGCACCTGCTGCGGGTTATATTCCTCCGGAAATATATGGGTTTGAAGGCACTGGTCCAGGAACAGGTACAGTTTCTATCTCAATACTTAATCCTGATTCGGTTAAGAGTGGAAATACATACAGAATTGAATTTTATGAAGACACAAGATACAGTAATGCGTCACATCCATATTATAGATTTGTTAATATGAGTTCTCTCGATACTCTACTTAGCCGTCGTCGAATTGAAAACGTAGAAACACAAACGCCTGTTATTGACGGCATGACGATAGACATAAAAAGTGATACTGCTGTTTCAATTGATTTCAATAAATCATCATGGGTAAAGGGGAATAGCAACTATATCGTTCGGCTTGGTTTTGATTCAAGATTTCAAGCCGCTTATAACGGAAAGCGAGTAAATTATCCAGCTGATTTTGAAATTGAAATTGTCAACCCGGGACAAGGAACATTATCATTTCCGGCAAGCGGTTTCAGTCAACCTATTCAATCAAATATTATTGTAAGAAATTTAACAGAAGAAATTGATGATTTTCAATTCATTTTCAGAGATGAAAATAAAGATGAACTTTTTAATGACGGTGATGCACTGTTTCTTGTAGTCGGTGATTCACTAGGAAAGAAAGCTACTTCATTTGCTGATGTGAGAATAAGTTGGTCAATGTCTATGTTCAGGGACACAACAATAGCGGAAGGTCAACAGAGACATCCACAAGTTGGTGACATTTATAAAATTGTCACAAACAAAACTTTTAGAAACAACGAATTCTTTGAATTCACTTCGAGCGGACAGAGTTTCAGCAAGTCTAAAGCAATATCTGAAATGGATAAAATTGAAGTCGTACCGAATCCCTATGTTGGTGCAGCATCTTGGGAACCTCATTCAACTGTTGTTGGCAGAGGAGAGCGGCGAATATATTTTATGCATTTACCAAGTGAATGTACAATTCGGATTTACACAATTAGTGGGAAACTGGTTGAGACCATTGTGCATTCCAGCACTTTTACAGATGGACAGCGAAGTTGGGATTTAGTGTCAAGAGACGGGATGGACATCTCATATGGAGTATATGTTTATCACGTTGATGCACCCGGAATTGGAGAGAAGATTGGAAAATTTGCGGTGATTAAATGATGTGATTGAAAAACTATATTATGAAGAAACTATTTTATGAAAAAACTATTATTAATATTATTATTCATCATCGGGACTGTTTCCTCCGGGCAAATTCTTAGTGATTCTGAA
>CAYLVF010000010.1:15183-18827 GCA_964387045.1 uncultured Melioribacter sp.
GGAATTGAGAGATAAGCTTTCAGTTAACTTTTATGGTGATTCTCAAATTGAGGTTGGCGGACCGTATGCCGGGTTAGAGTTTCATCATTCATCACCTCTTTTACAGAGAATAAGTTTTTACTATCCAGCCGCCAACAGTATTGATAACAGCACTGATTATTGGTACAGAGATACGACCCACATTCTGAATATAAAACTAAAGGTAAATAATGGCGAGTATGAAGAATTGGGTAATGAAATATGGGAATATAATTTGACCCCTTACCGCGTAAGCTATTTTAAAGAGGATCAAAACAAGAGAATTGAAATTAGTTATGAGTTTTGCAAAAACTCTCCTTCTTTCGTAATAAAGTATACGATTCAAAATAGGACAGACAAATCAGCAACATTCATTTTGGCAACAAGTTTAACAACTGTATTAAAAACATCTCATACATATAATACGGTTCTTGCGGATTCTTTCTCCACGTTCAATTCCAATAGTTCGTATAAATATTCTTACAATAATATTGAAACAAAATTTGCGCAGTTATTTATTCTAAACGCGGGTGAAAAACCTGTCGGCAACAATGGAAATCTTCATGCAGCGGAATTTAATTATGAGAAAACATTAAAACCTGGAGAGAGTTTTACAGTCGAACAAATTATTGGGTGTACAACTAGTGAAGAATTTGAATCAGTCACAAATTATCTCATTAATAATTATAATAATGAAATAAAGGATTACGAATCCCAGGTATTAATAGAAAGCTTTAAAACAAGTTCATTTACAACAGGCAATACTAAACTTGATTTTACCTCCCTTTGGGCGAAAGCTGTTATCTCTGCCAACAAACATTATATAGATAATGATCTTGTTCCTATGCCATGTCCGGCCGAGTATAATTTTTACTTTACGCATGATGTTCTTGTTACGGATTTGGCTGTTGTATTTTATGATTTAGAAAGAGTAAAAAATGATTTGTTGTTTTTAGCGAAACATAAAAGCCCGGATGATGTATTACCCCATGCTTATTATTGGAAAGACTCATCCTACGTAACGGAATTTTCGGAAAAGGATAGCTGGAATCATCTTTGGTTTTTAATACTTTGCGGGAAATATTTGCGTCATTCCGGGGATTTACAAACCCTCGAAACCCTGTACCCAATAATAAATGAAAGTATAAATATTACGTTGAATAAAAAGCAGCCTGATGATCTTATGTGGGCGGCTAGACCTGACGGATGGGATATTGGTACAAGTTATGGACCTAGAACATTTATGACTGTTATGGCGATTCAGGCTTTTAAAGAATATGTATATATTTCAACAATTCTACAAAAGAATGTTGATAAGCTGATTTATTACGAAGAGCTGGCAAAAAAAATGAATGAGCAGCTTGTCGCTAAGCTGTGGAGTGATGAATTAAATTATTTAATTAATTATTACGAAGACGGTAGTCAGGATAAGCATTACTACATTGGCTCGCTATTAGCTTCCCATTTCCGTCTTTTGGATTTAGAAAAAAATAGAAAGTTGATTAATTCTGCAAGCCAGAATTTGCTGGATAAAAATCTCGGTATTTATAATGTATATCCTATGGATTTTCATTTGCTTAAAGATTTCTTAAAATTTCAGGGCAATGAAGTCGGTCCTCCATTCTACTATGCAAACGGAGGAGTATGGCAGCACGGAAATGCATGGTATGTTCTTGGTTTAATTAGCAACGGGCAAAATGATGAGGCATATTCTTTTATAAATAATATTATGAGTATGGATGGAGTTATTAATAGTCCGAATGGACAGCCGGCAATGTATGAATATAGAATCAGTGATAAATCCAATCCGGAAGTTTACGGTAAGATAGATAAGCCTCAATTTTTATGGGCAGCCGGCTGGTATATTTATTCTCTGTACAATTTATTTGGTGTAAAAGAAAATATGTGGAATATTTCGATACAACCGTTTTTAGCTACGGAAATTGATTCTGTTAAATTTTCAATAAGTATCAATGGTAATTTGATTCCTGTTACAATTACGGGCAAAGGATATTATGCTTCTTCAATTTTATATGACGGCAAGATTGTTCCTTCATATATAATCCCGGAGACGAATGAAAATATTTCCGAAATAATTATTGAGTTAGGAGAACTTAAATGTCCGTTAATTACAAAAGCGGGTGCAAAAATTAGTAATCTAAATTATTCGGAATCGGGATATAAACTTTCATTTACTGCAAAATCTTTTATTGGCAACTCCGTTATTATTAATTTATTTTCACCGATGGAACCGGGTGGAATAAAAAATAATCAAAACATAGTAAATACAGTTGAAACGAATTATCTTAAAGACGGCAACTATTCAATCGAATTAAAATTTACTCAGGAAGAAGAAAATAAAATAGAGATCTATTTCAAACAAGACTGAAGGTTTATAATGGCGCAAGTAGAATTAAAAAACATATCAAAAATTTATAGCGGTGATGCGAAAGTTGTAAACAATGTCAACATAACAGTAGAAGACCGCGAGTTTGTTGTCCTGGTTGGTCCGTCCGGGTGCGGTAAGTCAACTACTTTAAGAATGATCGCCGGTCTGGAAGACATAACCGAAGGTGAAATTCTAATCGATGGTGAAGTTGTTAATGATCAAGCACCTAAAGATAGAGACATTGCAATGGTTTTTCAAAACTATGCTTTGTATCCGCACATGACAGTTTATGATAATATGGCTTTCGGATTGAAACTGCGTAAGTACTCCAAAAATGAGATCAAACAACGAGTAAATGAAGCAGCAAAAATACTTGACTTGGAAGATTATCTTGAACGTAAGCCAAAGGCTTTATCCGGCGGACAGAGGCAGAGGGTTGCGGTTGGACGTGCAATTGTCCGTCACCCGAAAGTGTTTTTATTTGATGAACCGTTAAGCAACCTCGATGCGAAACTAAGAGTTCAAATGCGTACTGAAATTTCAAAGCTTCATAAAAGACTTAATGCAACGATGATATACGTTACGCACGACCAAACCGAAGCAATGACAATGGGGGATAGAATTGTAGTGATGAATGACGGAGTTGTCCAGCAAATAGATCCGCCGTTGGAACTTTATAACAATCCTAATAATCAATTTGTAGCGGGATTTATCGGAAGTCCGGCTATGAATTTTATTGAAGGAAAGTTTTCAAGCAACGGAGATTTGAAATTTGTTTTAATGGATCAAGTAAATATAAATCTTGCTAAAAATTTATCTGCTGTGTTTACAAAGTTTAAAGGTGAGAATATCACAGTCGGTATTAGACCGGAACATTTTTCTTTGCATGAGGGAAATCATTTCAACAAAGATGCATATATTAAAACAACAATTGAAGTAGTAGAACCGCTAGGCAACGAAGCATTTTTATATTTTACGGTAAATAACAAGCAGCATGTTGCGCGTGTTGACGCAAATACGTTGGCAGAAGTTGGTGAGAAGATTACCTTATATATCAACAAAGAAAAAATTCATTTCTTTGATGAACGAGGAAATAGAATTTTTACAAACGTAGACTAAAACAATATGTTCTAGATTTATTACGTAAATCTTCACGAACTAATCTGTTGAAACGAGTACTTTTTGTTACTCCCAATTGTTTAATAATAATTTACATTCTACATATTATAATAAAGTC
>CAYLVF010000011.1:0-2969 GCA_964387045.1 uncultured Melioribacter sp.
CGGATACAAATAAATTTGATCAAATTAAAGATTGGTATGTTTCTAACTTCACAAAATTTGAAAGTAAGTTAAACGGTCAATCAAAAACTTTTCTGCATGATATAAGAAAAGATGCATTAACGAAATTTAAGGAACTTCATTTTCCTACAATTAAAGATGAAGAATGGAAGTACACAAACGTTGCTCCATTATTAAAAGATAATTTTCAGCTTCCGCAGTATTTAAATAAAACTGTTATTGATGAAAAGTTTATCTATAATAATTCTTTTACGGACTTTGATTATGACCGCATAGTATTTGTAAACGGTAAATTTAGTCCCGAACATTCTATAATTGGCGAACTTCCAAAAGGAGCTGTAATTAGTTCACTTGAGGATGCAATTAAAAACAATCCTGAATTGGTTCGGAAATATATAGGCAGGCATACAAAAGTTGATAATGCGTTTGTTGCGATGAACTTAACATATTCTACAGATGGAATTTTCGTTTATCTTCCGAAAGGACAAATGCTCGAAAGACCGATTCAGGTATTTTTTGTAAGCGGCAGTGATGAAGACAAAGTTCTTTCAATTCCTCGAAATCTAATAATTGCCGAAGAAGGAAGCGCCGCTAAATTTATTGTTAATTATGTCGGAACGGGTTCTAACCAATATTTCACAAATACATTAACGGAAATTCATGCAGCGGATAACTCAAATATAGACTACATAAAAATACAGGAAGAACTAAAGAATTCATTTCATATAGATCATACTTTTGTTTACCAGGAAAAAGGAAATATATTTAATCATTATTCCTTTGCATTCGGTGCATCGCTCTCCCGTACAGATGTAAGTTCTGTTCTTGATAACGAAAATATAGAATGCCATTTTTACGGAATTTATCTCGGAACAGGTAAACAGCATATTGACCACCATACATTTGTTGACCATGCGAAACCAAATTGCATGAGCAATGAAATATATAAAGGAATTCTTGACGATGAATCCCGCGGAGTATTCAACGGTCAAATTATGGTTAGACCCGATGCACAAAAAACGAATGCTTATCAATCGAATAAAACAGTTTTACTTTCCGACAAAGCAAACATTGATACAAAACCTCAGCTTGAAATTTTTGCAAACGATGTGAAATGTTCGCACGGGGCAACAATCGGCAAGTTGGATCAAGAAGCTTATTTCTATATTCGTTCTCGCGGTGTTGAAGATAAAATTGCTCAGTCAATGTTGATTCACGCATTTGCAGCGGATGTAATAGAAGCAGTAAATATAGAACCGATGAGAGATCAGCTCAATCATAAATTATTTGAAAAATTAAACAGGGTAGAAATCTAATTGTCTATGAAAGGTGATATAGAGTCGACCGTAATAAAGACAAGAAGCCATAAGAGAACATTTGATGTTTTTGATGTTCGTAATGACTTTCCTATTTTACACAGATTGGTCAACGGGAGACCTTTAGTCTATCTAGACAATGCAGCAACCACACAAAAACCCAAAGCGGTGATTGATAATTTACGTAACTATTACGAAAGTGATAACGCTAATATTCATCGCGGCGTTTATTTTTTAAGTGAAGTTGCAACGGAAGCTTTTGAAACTGCACGACTTAAAGTAAAAGAATTTGTGAATGCACTTAGTGCATCGGAAATTATTTTTGTTAAAGGCGCAACCGAAGCAATTAATTTGGTTGCTACTTCTTTATGCCGTGCGGGTCATTTCAAAGATGGTGATGAAATTCTTCTTACAGAAATGGAACATCACGCAAACATTGTTCCCTGGCAGTTAATCTGTAATAATAAACAGATGAAAATAAAAGTTATACCGATGAATGATGATGGTGAATTAGAACTCGATAAATTAGATAGTTTGATAACCGAAAGAACCAAAATAATTTCCGTTGTGTATATTTCAAATTCACTTGGCACTATTAACCCTATTAAAGAGGTTATTAAGAAAGCACATTCTCATAATATCCCGGTATTAATTGATGGTGCGCAAGCAGCACCTCACCTTAAAGTTGATGTTCAGGATTTAGACTGTGACTTTTTTGTTTTCTCCGGACACAAAATGTATGGACCAACCGGTATAGGCGTATTATACGGTAAAACTGAATTCTTAAATATGATGCCTCCGTATCAAGGCGGCGGTGATATGATAAGAGAAGTAACCTTTGAGAAGACCACTTTTGAAGATATTCCAAATAAATTTGAAGCAGGCACACCAAATATTGCCGGAGGAATTGGTCTCGGTGCCGCAATCGATTATCTGAATCAGTTCGATTTTAACGTTCTTACAGAATATGAAAATGAACTTCTTTTATACGGAACCGAAAAGCTTTCTGAAATAGAAGGATTGAAAATTATCGGTACCGCAAAAAATAAAGCTTCGGTTATTTCTTTTGTAATAGAAGATATTCATCCTTACGATATTGGGACTATTGTTGATACTCATGGTATTGCTATAAGAACCGGTCATCATTGCACACAACCGATAATGAGAAGGTTTAATGTTCCTGCTACAGCAAGAGCATCATTTTCATTTTATAATACTAAAGAAGAAATTGACAAGTTAGCCGAGGGATTAAAAAAAGTAATCAAAATGTTTAAACAATAGGCGAACAATATGGATATCGGGAAATTAGAACAAGAGATAATTCATCAATTAAAAACAGTATTCGATCCGGAAATACCCGTTGATGTATATGAACTCGGATTAATCTACGAAATAAAAATTGATGAAGAAGCAAACGTATATATAAAAATGACTCTGACATCTCCGGCGTGTCCGGTTGCAGGCAGCCTTCCCGGTGAGGTTAAAGAAAGAGTTAAGGCATTAAAAGATGTTAACGATGTTTACGTCGATTTAGTATGGAATCCACCGTGGGATAAAGACATGATGTCGGAAGAAGCAAAACTTGAACTTGGTTTTTTATAACAAACTAAAGGAATTATCGATGCACAATATAAA
>CAYLVF010000011.1:3069-9580 GCA_964387045.1 uncultured Melioribacter sp.
ACTTGAACTTGGTTTTTTATAACAAACTAAAGGAATTATCGATGCACAATATAAACGTAAAACCACCAATTTATGATCCCGAAGCTGTTCAGCCGATGCGGGATGAACTTATTTATGTCGGGTTTCAAGAATTAACTACACCTGGAAAAGTTGAAGAAGTTTTATCGCTTAAGGATGATAAGCTTACATTGCTTATGATCAATTCTGTTTGTGGTTGTGCCGCAGGAAGTGCAAGACCCGGTGTTACTCATTCGGTTATGCATAATAAAATACCGGATAGGTTAGTTACTGTATTTGCAGGTCAAGATAGAGATGCAACTGATTATCTGCGCGAAAAATACTTAACGAATATTCCGCCGTCATCTCCGTTTGTGGCATTGTTCAAGAATGGTTCGCCTATTGCTGTAATGCCTCGTCATCATATTGAAGGAAGGACTCCGCAAGAAGTTGCCGAAGCGTTGATGGAAGTTTTTGACGAACACTGTAAAAAAGAAGGTCCGGCAATTTCAGAAGAAGCTTATGGTAAACTTGTCCACGCAAGAGCTTGCGGTTCAACTATTCCGTTAAATGAGAATTAAAATTAAATGAAATTCAGCACAACAGAAGAATATGGAATCCGATGCCTAATTCGCATTGCGAAATTTTATAAAATTGGTAAAACGCTTACCATTCCCGAAATTAGCAAAGCCGAAGGGATAACTCAGCATAACACCGCAAAAATTTTACGTGCGTTAAGACTCGGCGGATTTTTAGAAAGTGAAAGAGGTCAGACCGGCGGTTATTCATTAACAAGAAAACCCGAAGAAATAAAAATTAAAGAAGTATTGAATACTCTTGGCGGAAGATTATTTGATTCTTCATTTTGCGAATCACATTCGGGTATGTCGGATATTTGCACACACACTATTGACTGCTCCGTCCGTTCGTTATGGAAAGTTATTCAAGATGCTGTGGATACCGTAGTTAAAGATATTAGTCTGAAAGATTTGATCGGTTCCGAAAACGAAACATTCGAAAAATTTAATGAAAATCTTGAATTGGTCAATTCATTTGAAAATGGGAACTGAAATGTGGAGACGTTTAACCGGCGTCTCTACATTGTTTTTAATATAGCTGTAATTTCCTCTTTCAATACGCTGAATTTTGTTTGATTATAAATTTCTCTTTCATCCGAATCTAAAAGTGAACCGAGAGTTACTTTAAAATCTCTTTCCTTAAATGAATCGATTATAACAATCATTTTTTCCAACTTGGATTTTTCATTCGGCAAAGAAATCCCTCGTTTAAAAATAAAATCTATATCAAAACAGTCACGTATAAGTTTTCTCGAAATAAATGCTTCTATTTTGTTTTTCATCATTTGTTCAAGTGTTAAACCTAAAACCTGAACCTGCTTATTTGTAAATTTCGAAAAAGCAATTTTCCTTTCATACTGAAAACCAGTTTGCTCCTTTCGAATTTCTATCTTAAGGGTTCTCTTTGAATTTGGACTTTGTAATTGAAATAGAATAATGAAGTTTTTATTTGCACTGTCAACAATTTTATATTTTTTTAAAAAAGAATTACTCAACAAATCAAAAAGTTGATCATGGGTTTTACCTGCTTTAAGCCAGAAATCTAAATCGGTTGAATACCGGTTAAGATTATGACATAAACGAAGCATTGTACCGCCGCCGAAATAAATTTGCTCGAGTACTCTAATCGAGTTTAAGAATTCCAGAACTTCAATTTCGAAAATTTCTAAAGCCCGTAATTCCGGGTTAATCTTTGCCATAAGTTTTGTGCCGCTTTATTTGTTTTTGACAAGAACGAATCGATACCGGATTTATTCATTTTATTAAAATCTATTGCTTCGAAATCGCAGTTGTATCTTCCTATTGCTGTAAGATAAATTGAGTCGGCAATTGCTTTTTCCGGCGTTGCGATAAAGAAGTTCTCGTTTTTATAGAAGCCGGAATAATATATTTCTTTAACCTTAGAGAACGAAAACTCGTAATCACTAATACGAAAATTTATTGAGCGTTTCAATCCGATTGATTCTATGTAATTTCTTGTCTGTTGTGTAGAAATATTATAATAACTCAATGCCGAAGTAAGAGAAATATAAGAAGGTGTTTGAAGCAAATTAGCAATACTTAATAATTCTTCCTCTGATATAGTTCGCAGTTTTTGTGGAAGTAAAAAAAGATCACGTTTCAGTCGAATCAATTTATCCGCGTTCACATACCGGGAAGCAGTAACTTGTGCGGACTTTTTACTGATGGAAAGTTCACGTGCAATATCATCAGAGCTTAGGTATAATGAATCAATATTTTGAAGTTTTGTTAAATTCATAAATACAAATATATAACAAAATTGTTAAATATCTATATTTAGGAATGTATTTTAATCACACCGCTCTATAGATGTTTTTTCTCAAGCAGCATTTCTAAAGTTTTAAGCAATCTTCTTTGACGTGTTTCGTCTTTTTTTGCATCGTTAATCCAATTAACATATTCTTTGCGATGTGTGTAAGACATGCCGTCAAAAATATCTTTAGCCGTTTTGTTTTTTTGGAATAACCTTTTAAGATCATCGGGAATAATTACAACTCGTGGTTCGGTATCTTGTGAAAGTTCAATGTTAATCTTATCGCCATTGGTTAGACCTAATTTTTCTCTTATTTCCTTTAGGACGATAAGCATATGATTCTGTCCACCCATTGGAGTTAGTGAACCCCGATAATCAACCCCTCCGATTTTGGCTTTCACCTTTACCATACCACCGGTTCCGAATTCTTTCTTAACATCGTATGGAAATTCTACACCGTAACCGCCACGGGTTGTTTTGTGCAGTACAGATGTAAATTTATAGTTCTTCATTTTATCCTATAACTCCAAAAGATTCATTAAACTTTTCAATTTCCTTAAGCGGATCGGGAAAGTATGCAAAACAAAGTAACGGATATAAACTTGAGAATACTTTTACGCAAAGAGGAAGCAGATCATCAGTAGCAACTTTCTTTTTATTGAAATTTTTTAGCTGAAGCAAAATGTATTTGTAATCGTCGAGTTTGTTAATGTGTTTTTTGCATCGAAACTTTTCAATAATTCAGCCGGTTCTTTCGAATCCATGTGATGAAGAGAGAATTTGTTATTAAAATTATAGTCTTCAAAAATTTTTATTATCTCGTCTTTATACCTTGCCAAATTTTGAATAAAATAAAGTTGATCACCGCTCGAGTTATTAAGAAATATTCCAAGATCGGTTCCATGCGGATCAAAATAAAGGAAATATTCACTGTCTAATTTGAATCTCCCGAAGTGAATCAAAAAATAATTTTTATACGGTGCACCTTTAGCAAACCGCATATCTTTATTAAGCCGCATTAATGTTTGATTAAATTTTGGTTCGGTTCTTATTGCGGGATTCAACCTATTAAGAATAGGAGCTAATTCGGTTACAAATAATCTTGCTGGTTCAACCAATACTTGTTGGTATCTCTCTTTGTTTTTATGAAACCATTCTAGGTTATTATTCTTTTCGAGGTCGGATAAAAAATTAAAAATATCATTTCCGAATCCTTTGAAGACAGAATTATCTTTTCTCAATACATAATCCCGATATTGATAGTTAGATAAAAGTGGGCAATATCTTTTCTGAATTTATCTCTCAAATTTTCAACACCATTATCAAAGAGATGAATGTAATAATAGCGTAAATTAATACCGAGTAAGTTTGATTTACTTACACCGAAATTCGCACCGAAACCGATATAACCTCCTGCGGCAAGTTTTGTCTGCATATCACCGAATGCACTGAAAAATTCTTGTTCGTAAGGAGTTGTTAAAACAATAGTGGGTCCTATTCCAAAATTTATGTATGGTCTTAAAGTTGATGTCAAATTTTCAGAGAATAATCTATAGTGTAGACCGGCATTAACCGGTATAATAAAGACTCTGTTTACTTTACCGATGGTAAATGTATTTCCCCAATAATCTATATATTGAAATTCTCGTTCGTCTTTCGATTCGGAAAAGGAAAGATCGACAAAACCGGTAAGATCCGTACTAAATTCTTTTCTGAAAAAAGTACCGATACCGAATCCCCCTTCACCAAACATTAAATCGACACCCCAGGAATTCGGCGGAAAATCAATATCCGGTGCCTCAGGTGCCAGCTTTCCGATTGATTGCGCAAAAGTAACAGAACCAAATAATATCACCAAAAACATTATGTACTTAATTCCCCGCATTCTTAATTCCTTTTCTCTTTGTTTTATACTAAAATTGGATATTATATTTCAAAAATCAATGTAATGTTTCATCTTACAAAAATTTTTTTATAAAACGAGTAACTCATGGCACAAAATATCGAATTAAAAATTAAACTGGATGACTTTTCGGTTGTAACCGAAATTTTGAACCAAAACAATATTAAGTTGGAAACTATTCTCCGGCAGCGTGATATTTATTATAAACACAAAGATGGTTTGCTTAAACTACGCGTTTACAACAGCAGCGGCGAATTAATTTTTTATCAAAGAAATGAAGATGATAAAGATAGAGTCAGTAATTATCATCTTCTAAAAGTCGACCCCAAACATGCAGAAGATTTCTTCTCAAAACTTTTTGAAGTGGAAACAGAGGTAATTAAAGAGCGAAGATTATATCTTTATAAAAATACAAGAATTCATTTAGACGTGGTTGAAAATCTCGGCAATTACCTTGAGCTTGAAACTGTTGTAAATACAAGTTTACAAGAGGGCAAAAATGAATTTGCCGAAGTTGTAGAACTTCTTAAATTAGATTTGAGTAAACAGATCAAATCATCATACAGAACTTTGCTTATTGAAAAATGATTTTTACAAAGGATAAAATAACTTCAATAGATTTACTCGGATTAATAAATAAAAAAATCAAATCCGGGCAAACCAAAAAATTGCTTATCATCGTTCCTACCAATCGAAAATTACGTTCGGTAAAAAAAGAAATTATTGATCTTTCACCCAATCAAACGGTTACTAAAATTAATTTAGAAACGCTAAGTACACTATCTCAAAAATTACTTGAATCAATCGAAACTTTTATACCGTTAAGCGAAGCCGCATCCTCCGTACTAATTAAGCATGCAGCGGAAAAAGTAAAACTAAGATACTTTGTTAACTATCGCGGAAGTATTCCAAACGGTACGTTAGATAGAATTAAAAATGTAATTTCGGAATATAAAAGACACGGTATAACCCCGGAAAGATTATTAAATGAAACAGAAACTTTAGAGTCCTCGGAAAAACTTAAAGCAGGAGATATCGCTGAAATTTTCAAGAATCATATAGAGCTGACTGATAAGATTAACGCACTTGAAATTGGAGATATATACGAAAAATTGCAACATAAAGATTTTACAGATTCATTTATTCTACATTACCAAAATTTAGCGAATGTCGTTCTTCTCGGTTTTGATCAATTCTCAATTCCCGAAATAAAAATCATTGAAAAAATTTCTGAAATAGTTAATCACAAACTGTTCATAGATTTTGATTACTATAAATTCAATTCGCTGATCTTCGATCATCTTGAGGATACCTATAAGATGTTGGAAAAATTCGGATTTAACAAAATTGAAGATGATTCTGTTTATGAGTTTAGTGATTTCATACAAACTATTCGCGAAAAATTATTCTTAAACCCCGGTAAAGTGAGTATCGCAAAATTCAAAAAAATTATAACAGTTATCAAAGGAAGAAATACGGAAGAGGAAATCGAGTTAATTGCCAAGCAAATAAAAACTCTGATTATAGACGAGAAAGTAGAACCAAATAAAATTTGTGTAGTGTTCAATTTAATTTCGAATTTTTCTCCGTTGGTTCGTGATGTATTCGAACGATTTGGAATACCGTTTAATTTAACGGATCGAACTTCGCTTGATCAATCACCCCCTATTATTTCAATTATTAATTTGCTCGAAATTGCCGAGAATGATTTTTATTATAAAAATATTTTCCGAGCATTCAGCGGTAGATTTTTGAACAGTCTCGAGATAAATACCGTTAACTTAAATCTGGTTGCTTCAAAACTAAAGATTGTATCGGGTTATCAAAACTGGCTTCGTACAATTGAAAATGAAATAGAAAACCATTCCGATGAAGATGAAAAAATTAGTATTGATAGATTGAGGTTAGCAATTGATGATCTCAAGAGAATTGAAGAAATTCTAAAACCATTTACTCAAAAATTAACCCCTTCGGAATTTTATAATATTCTGAATAAATTCATCACCAAATCAAGTTTGTCATTAGCAGTATTAGAAGGACATCCCGATTACAGAGAAGAAGATATTGCCGCTTTAACAACCTTCATCGAAACGATTGAAGAAATTTTGCACTTAATTGAGAAACAAAACAGCCAAGAAAAAAAATATTCGCTTAACTTTTATCTCGATCAAATTAAAACGGCTTGCAGTTGGGCGCGGTTTAATATAAAAGGAAGATCGGATTACGGCGTGCTTGTCACATCTATCGATGAGATTAGAG
>CAYLVF010000011.1:9590-13558 GCA_964387045.1 uncultured Melioribacter sp.
CTCTTTATCGCAGGGTTAAATGACGGAATTTTCCCAACTCGTTATAAACCCGAAATATTCTTCTCCGGATCATTCGTTAAAAAAGAAATAATTCATCAAACCGAAGAGAGATATCATTTCTATCAAGCGCTTGCTGCATGGCGCAAACAACTCTATCTTTCTTATTCGTCAATCGGCGATGACAGAGAATTAGTCGAATCAAATTTTCTTAAAGATTTTTTAGGTTTATTCGACGTAAAAGAAATAACATACAACTCTTTTAACGGAATTGCATTTTCAGATGAAGAATTACAAATCAATATGGGGAGACAAATTAATTTTGACGAATCAAAAGTATCAACAGAACTTGATTACCGAAATCTCAAACGAAAAATTGACGCATCAAAAAGAAGAATAAATTTCCCGCACGAAGAATTTACTTACAATGGTTTTGTCACTCTTAATGGAAACGAAAAAACCAAAGAATCACTTCAAGAATTTGTAAATAGAGAATATTCAATTTCACAATTGGAAACATATGCAAAATGTCCGTTCAAATATTTTTTGCAGTACATTTTACGTGTATCTGAAATAGGTGAACCTACAGAAGAAGTTGAACCGGTTGAAATCGGAAGTATAATGCATAAAATTCTTTTTGAGTTTTATAACGAAATGAGAAAAGAAAAAATTGTTATTCAAAATTGTTCCGACGCTGAAATCGCAAGAGCAGAGAAATTAATTTTCGAAATTGCCGAAAAAAATATTGATTCACCTCTATTCGCTTCAGAGTTATCATTTTATGAAAGAGAAAGAATTACCGGGATAAACGGAAATCGACAGGAATCAATTCTTTATAAATTCCTCATAAAAGAAAGAGAGAACTCGGATAACTCCATTCCGTCGTATTTTGAAGTTGCTTTTGGAAATATCAAATCAAAAATTAAAGATGCATTTTTATCATCAAGCGAACCTATTATCAGCGGCAATATAAAATTTAGAGGAAAGATCGACAGAATTGATGTTGATACTGAAAATAATTCATTTGACATAGTTGATTACAAGTTAAGTTTAACAAGCAAACCAGCACAAGCCGATATTCAAGAAGGAATTTCACTTCAACTGCCGCTTTATCTTTTTGCCTCAAAAAAACTTTTTGAAAGAAATGAAATATCGCTCTCTCCGTCCGAAGTTTATTTGTATTCGCTAAAGTTTAATGAAGAGAACTTCGGCAAGAACAGAATTTCTTTAGTTAGTAAGAAAGCAGAGAATAAAGAAGAAGAAATTGAAAATCTTCTCGGAGAAACCATCAAAAAAATTGAGCTTTATGTTGAAAGAATAATCAAAGGTGAATTCCCGCTGACGTCGTTAAAAGGTAGAGAGAAAAAAGTCTGCGGTAATTGTGATTATAGAAAAATCTGCAGAATAGACGAGACCGATTTGTAAACAGATATTATTGAATGCCTAAAGTAATTTTCTTATTTTTGAACTGCCACTGCAAATAGCAGTGGCAATTTTTTTTATTAAAAGTAAAAAGGTGATTATAGTGTCAAATTTCATTTACCTGAGCAAAGAACGGTTGAGGGAAATAGAGCAGGAATTAAATGAATTAAAACTCAACGGGCGAAAAAAAATGGCGGAAAGAATTGCAGAAGCGCGTTCGCATGGTGATCTATCGGAAAATGCCGAATACGATGCCGCAAAAGAAGAACAGGGTTTGTTGGAATTAAAGATCAGCAAACTTGAAGAACTTCTTTCAAAAGCTCAAATTATCGACACTAACAATTTACCGAAAGATAAAGTACATATCTTATCGGTGGTGAAAGTAAAAAACTTAAATAACAAAAAAGAATTTACATATAAACTTGTCTCTGCCGAAGAAGCTGATTTGCAGCAGATGAAAATTGCATATACATCTCCCGTAGGTAAAGCATTGATGGGTGCTAAACTTGGTGATATTGTTACGGCTAATGTTCCTGCTGGTATGATTAAATTTGAAATTCTGTCTATCGAATAGAAATTTCTTTTTATGATTTTAATAAAAGGGGATTACGATTATTTCGTTTCCCCTTTTAATCGTTTTGAAGGTAATGAAGAAAAAAACAGAACAAAAAATTATTAACTTTATCGATGCTCACCGGTTAATCGATGAGGGAGATAAATTATTAATTGCACTCAGCGGCGGACCCGATTCTATATTCGCACTTCATTTTTTTCATAAATATAAAAGAAGATTCAAAATTGAGATTGGGGCAGTTCATCTTAACCATAAATTAAGAGGAAACGAATCCGGTAAAGATGAAAAATTCTGCGAGCAATTATGTGATAAGTTAGGCATAGAATTAATCACTTCTCAAGTTGATATTAATAAGCTTAAAGAGAAAAGTAAAAAATCGATTGAAGAAATTGCAAGAGAACAGCGTTATAAATTTTTTGAATATACTGCATCTAAGCTGCATTCATCCAAAATAGTTACCGCGCATAATCAAAATGACAATACCGAAACAGTACTTCTTAATTTATTAAAAGGAACGGGAATAAAAGGTATCTCCGGCATTCCGATTAAAAGAGGGAAAATTATTCGTCCGTTATTGACTCTTTCCAAAGAAGAAATTCTAGATTATTTGAAGCAGGCAAAACTGAAATACAGAATCGATAAATCGAATCAAGAGAATGATTATCAAAGAAATATAATTCGTAATAAAATTCTGCCGATTATAATTTCGGAAATTAATCCGGCAATTCATGAAGCTGTATTTAGAACATCGAAAAATTTAAGACTGCTTGCATCGGTTATTGCAAAGCAGTCGGAAGAATATTATAACAGGTATGTTATAGCTGATGATAACTCGATAAAGATTAATCTTTCTTTGTATGAAGAAGTTGAACCACTTTTTGTTGATGAAGTATTAAAACTAACAATAGAAAAATTTCTTCAATCGGATGTCTCTTCGAAAGATATTACTAAACTCAAAGGTTTATATAATTCTCAAGTAGGTAAAGAAGTTAAGTTCAAGGAAAATCATTCTGCCTTAAGAGAGCGAAGTTTTGTTTTACTTAAAAGAACAAAAAAAACTAATTTTACCGGAGCAAAAATTAAAGTTGGGCACAGTATTCAAATTGCTGATCAAAAAATTTCGATTCGGAAAGTAAAAAACTCCCGGTTTATTGTGCACGAGCCCGGCTGTGAATTTGTTTCGCTTAATGTTGAAAACCCGACCTTCACAATTAGAAATTGGAAAGACGGTGATAAGTTCATCCCGTTAGGAATGAAAAACTTTAAAAAAGTGTCTGATTTTTTAACCGATAAAAAAGTTCCTTCTTCTCAAAGAAAGAAACAATTAGTACTTACTTACCGTAATCAAATTGTTTGGCTTGTCGGTTTAAGAATTGATGAGAGATATAAAATAACAACTACAACAAAACAGGCGATTAAATTATGTCTGAGTTAGAAATAACCAAAGATGTCATTCAAGTAGGTAACGAAAAATTCGTTCTTTATTTGAGTGAAGAAAAAATTCAAGAGAGAATAGATCAACTTGGTGAAGAACTTTCAAAAGAGTATAAAACAAAACTTCCGATTTTTATCGGTGTCTTAAACGGTTCGTTTATGTTTTTATCGGATCTCCTAAAAAGGATTGACATAAATTGTGAAGTTGACTTCTTCAAGCTATCAAGTTACGGTGATGAAAAAATTTCATCCGGCAAAGTAAAAATGTTGAAAGAATTGAATGCCGATGTAACCGACCGTCATTTGATTATTGTTGAAGATATTGTCGATTCGGGTCTTTCAATCAGTTACATCGAAGAGATATTTAAGGATCATAAACCGGCAAGCATGAAAGTTGTAACACTCCTCTCAAAGCCGGAGAGCATCAAATATAACGTCAAAATTGATTATATTGGGTTCGAAATTCCCAATAAGTTTGTTATTGGCTATGGATTGGACTATGCCCAAAAATATCGGAACTTAAAATCAATTTATGTGTTAA
>CAYLVF010000011.1:13658-18484 GCA_964387045.1 uncultured Melioribacter sp.
TATGGATTGGACTATGCCCAAAAATATCGGAACTTAAAATCAATTTATGTGTTAAGTGAATAGGCACAAAGTTTTTAATAGAAAAAAGGATAATTAAAATAAATTTATGGCAGACGAGAAGAAAAAAAGAAATAACCTGCCGCGAGGCAAAAAACCTTCCGGCGGTGGACCAAATAAACCGGACGGTGATTTCGATTGGTCGAAAGTAATTAAGACTGTCTTTAGCTGGGGTGCTGTTATTATCGCCGCGGTTATCTTTATGCAATTTATGCGAACCGATTCAACGGCAGGTACCGAAATCACATATGATGTTTATGAAAGATTGCTGACCGGTGATAAAATAGCCGAAATTAAGGTTATTAAGACCGATATAAATGATTACAAAATTGACGGGCAGCTTATCACCGAAGAGAGAATTCTAATCAACAATAATTATATAAGAGTCCAAAGATTTACTGTAATTCTTGTTGAACCTGTCCTTCAAAAACAAATTGAAAGATGGGAAGAACGAGAAATTAAGTTCACCTTTGTTAAAGAATCCAACGAATGGTTAACTGTACTTTTAGGATTATTGCCTTGGGTTTTAATTATAGCTGTTTGGATATTGATTATGCGTCGTATGCAAGCCGGAGGCGGCGGTTCTCGGGGCATTTTTAATTTTGGCAAAAGCAAAGCTAAATTAATTTCGGAAACTTCGGCAAAAGTAACTTTTAAAGATGTTGCCGGGGCAGATGAAGCAAAACAAGAGTTAGAAGAAATAATTGAATTCCTAAAAGAACCTTCGAAGTTTCAAAGACTCGGCGGTAAAATTCCGCGCGGTGTATTATTATTAGGACCTCCCGGAACAGGTAAAACTCTTCTAGCGCGTGCGGTAGCAGGCGAAGCCGGCGTTCCGTTCTATACAATAAGCGGTGCGGATTTTGTTGAAATGTTCGTTGGTGTTGGTGCAAGCCGTGTACGTGATCTTTTTGAACAAGGAAAGAAAAATGCTCCTTGCATAATTTTCATTGATGAGATTGATGCTGTTGGTCGCCATCGCGGTGCCGGTTTAGGAGGCGGTCATGATGAACGCGAACAAACTTTAAATGCATTGCTTGTCGAGATGGACGGATTTGAACAAAACAGCGGTGTGATTATTATAGCCGCTACAAATAGACCGGATGTACTTGATCCGGCACTTCTTAGACCAGGACGATTTGATAGACAAGTAGTTGTTGATAGACCTGATGTTCAGGGACGTGAAGGAATATTAAAAGTTCACACTCGCAAAATTCCTCTTGACTCTGAAGTTGACTTAAAAGTATTAGCAAAAGGGACTCCCGGTTTAGCCGGTGCCGATTTAGCAAATCTTGTCAATGAAGCTGCTCTGCTTGCGGCTCGGAAAGATAAAAAAACGGTTGGTATGGTGGACTTTGAAGAAGCAAAAGACAAAGTGATGATGGGTACCGAGCGTAAGAGTATGATTATTTCCGATGAAGAAAAGAAGACAACCGCTTATCATGAAATTGGGCATGTCTTGGTTGCCAGAAAAATTCCCGAAGCCGATCCTGTTCATAAAGTAACTATTATTCCGCGTGGCAGAGCTTTAGGCGTTACAACTTATCTCCCTGTTGATGAAAAACATACTTATGCTCGTGATTATTTAGAAGCTATGATTACCTATGCTCTTGGTGGTCGTGCAGCAGAAAGAATTGTCTTTAACCAATTTACAACCGGTGCAGGTAACGATATAGAAAAAGCAACTAAAATTGCACGTAAAATGGTATGTGAATGGGGAATGAGTGAAAAACTTGGTCCATTGGCATATGGGCAAAATGAAGAAGAAATTTTCCTTGGCAGAGAAATTACCAGGCATCAGAATTATAGCGAGAAAACAGCTCAAGCAATTGATGATGAAATTAAAAGAATAATTTTAGAAGCCGAACAAAGAGCCGAGAAAATTTTACATGATAATATTGAAATGCTTCACAGACTCTCTAAAGAGTTGCTTGAAAGGGAAATTCTTGATTCGGAAGAAATAGATAAAATTATTAACGGTGAAGATCTTCCTCCATTAAGAAAAGTAACAAAAGAGGAAGAGCCGGGTAATGAAAAAGAAGCGCTCCCCGATCACGTAAAAGAATTATTAGAAAAAAAGAAAAAACGTTCAGACGATTCCTCTCCAGAAAATAAAGATTCTAAAAATGACGGCGCTTGATAGAGGATCGATTGATTATAAAAATGAATTGTTTAGGAAAGGTATCCATCTTTGCTCTCTTTCGATACCCATAATTTACTATTTCATAACAAGGGAACTGGCATTAATGATCCTGGTTCCCTTAGTTATTATTTCCATCTCAGCCGACCTTTACCGTTTTCGTAACCCATCCTTCGGTAATTTTTTCTATAAAATTTTTGGATTTTTACTCCGTGATCACGAAAAAGATCATGTAAAGCGAAATCTTAACGGCGCAACTTATGTCCTAATTGCTGCAGTGATAACAATACTAATTTTTCCAAAAGTAGTTGCGGTTTCTGCATTTGCTATACTTATAATCAGCGATATTTCGGCAGCACTAATCGGACGCCGTTTCGGTAAAATTAAATTTCTTTCAAAAAGTTTGGAAGGAACCGCAGCTTTTTTCATTACTGCATGCATAGTTATTTTACTTGCACCAAAAGTTGCAGGGTTACCGGTCGAGTATCTTATCGGTTTTACTGCGGCGTTTATCGGTGCAATTGCAGAAAACATTTCTTACGGCTACGCCGACGACAATTTGACTGTTCCGCTCTCAATAGGTATAAGTATGTGGGTATTATATTCACTTTTACTTCCCAATATGGACTTGGTACTAAGCGGGGTTCCCAATTGAGAAACTTTATTATTTCATCAGTGTATAAATTGACAAAACAAACATAGAAAACTATGAAAACTCGTTACACTTTCTTCTTTATCATTTCAATTTTTATCTCGGCTTTATTTCTTCAATCTTGTGATACCAAAAAACCGGCTATTGGAGAAGAAGACCTAATTTATGTCGTTGCCGATTCTTCGGAATATTATGAATTGGAAGCCACGTTACTGCAGGTGTTTGGTAAAATAATTTATACACCACAGCCGGAAAACATTTTTGATATTAAAAGAGTAAGTGTAAATCAACTGGACGGAGTTAAGAATAAAAAGAATATTGTTATTATTGCCCCGCTTAATTCGGGTTCATATACTTCTCAATATATCAATTCAATTCTCGATTCTACAGTTAAGAGTTTAGTTTTATCACAGAATGAATTCGTGATTAATAAATATGATCTCTGGGCACGTGATCAGCTTGTCAGTATTATTACCGCACCGACTATCGAAAAATTGAATGAGCAAATGTTGATGAATCATGAAAATCTTCTTTATTTTTTCCAGAAGATTTCCGATAGAAGATTATTTCAAAGTCTTTATAACAAAAAGTATGAGCAAAAAGATATTGAAGCTAAATTCCTTGATCAGTATGGTTGGATAATTTATGTACAAGCAGATTTTTTACTGGCTAAAGAGAGCGCCGAAGATAAATTTGTTTGGCTGAGAAGAGCACCCGGTTCAGATATGGAAAGATGGATTTTTATTCATTGGGTTGACAACGCATCTCCGGATTTTCTGGAAAAAGATTCCATATATGCTCAAAGAAACAGAATGACCGAAAAATACTTTGTTACTCAAGATAATTCGTCATCGGTTGAAATTGCCGATAGTTATATCAGTACAAAGGAAGTTAACTTTCTTGGAAGATATGCATTGATGACACAAGGTTTATGGCGTATGACCGATAAATCAATGGGTGGTCCGTTTATTAATTATACTTTTTATGACGAAGCTTCAAAACGTATTTATATGCTGGATGGGTCTATCTACGCACCGAAATATTATAAGAAAAGACTTCTTCAACAAGTTGATGTTCTCCTTCAATCCTTTATGACGAAGGATCAATTATCCGAAGAAAAATTGGATGATTTGATGAGTCATTTATAAATACATGATCAAAATTATTTAGACCGGATTTTAGAATCTATAGGTTAACCCTACCAAAAAAGTTTTATCCGGATTTATTGTGCTAGAGTTTTTCATTCCAAAATGTATATCAATAGGAATTTTTTCCTTGAACTCCTGAATCATATTTGAATATGAATTTTTCTCGGTATTCAATAATTGTTGAATAGAAGATGTTTTTGATGAGGTTGTGTCTTTTTTTTCCGGTGCGGAATACTTTTTGTATAAAGTGTATCCAATTATTGCAGCTACAGCGATACCGGCAACTATATATACTGTATCATCACTCCCGCTGTCGGAAGAAGGTGTACTAGTTCCGCCCCCCGGTTTATCTGCAGATATTTTAAGCGGTACTTGTGCATATGTCTGTGGTACAAATGAAAATGAAAATCCAAGTACAACTACCATTAAGATTACCGAAATATTTTTTCCAAGTAATTTCATATACCTTCCTAAATTTTTGTATTTAATATAAAAAAATAGTTATCACCAACAAGGGTAAAATTACTATAGCAATTTATTCATTTGCTCAATAATTGTCTGTGGAATTCTTTGTTCGGAATATTCGTTTAGTAACTTATCGTATATATTTTTTGCTTTTTGTATCTCATTGAATTGTAATTCATAAGCAATGCGATATACCATCATGTTTGCAATAAATCTTCTAATTGTGCTTTGGTAGTAGTCGGCATTATTACTGAATCTTATATTTACAGCAGTTGGATCGGCATCGACATACTCGGAAGTGTCTTTCACAACTTTAAAAAACAATTCCATCGGTACTAGAGTATATCCCGGTGGTAATTGAAAT
>CAYLVF010000012.1:0-5288 GCA_964387045.1 uncultured Melioribacter sp.
ATTCGGTAACTTATGGGTTGGTACCGAGGCGGGTTTAAGTGTTTACAATAATGAGGAAAACAGGTTCATTCGGTTTAAACATGATCCTCAAAATCCGATCAGTATTAGTGATGATAGAGTTCAATCTAACTCGATTTATGAAGACAAAGCCCATAACCTTTGGATAGGAACATGGAACGGATTAAACCGGGTTTCATCTATCAAAAAAATAAATTCTAAAAATGCCGATGAGATTAAATTCAAAACTTATAAAAGCGATTTTACTAAAGAGAACAGCATTAGTGATAATAGAGTAATATCAATTTATGAAGACCCCTCATCTAAACAAGAAAAAATAATTTTATGGATTGGTACGGTTTCCGGCGGTTTGAATCGGTTGGCAATTACAAGAAATTCAGTCGATGATTCGGAAGAAATAGAAATAGTTCATTATACCGAGAAAAATGGTCTGCCGAATAACGCTATCTATTCAATTCTTGGAGATGATAAGGGAAGTGTTTGGCTCAGCACAAATAACGGCTTATCGAAATTTAACCCGGATGAAAATTCGTTTCGCAATTATAACGAAAGTGACGGATTACAAAGCGATCAATTTTATTGGGGAGCTGCCTTCAAAAACAGATCGGGTAAAATGTATTTTGGAGGTATAAATGGTCTTACTGCTTTTTTCCCTTCCGACCTAATAGATAATCAGCATGTTCCCGAAATTTATATTACAGATTTCCAACTGTTCAATAAGACTGTTCCGATTTCCGAAGACTCTCCGCTGAAAAAATCCATTTTAGAAACTGAAAGCATTAAACTTCCTCACGATTCTTACGTGATCACATTTGAATTTGTTGCGCTTGATTATACAATACCCGAAAAAAACCAATACACTTATATGCTGGAAGGGTATGACAAAAACTGGATACCAGCAGGAAATAGAAGATTTGTCACATATTCGGGAATTGGCGCCGGTGAATATGTCTTTAGGGTTAAAGGTTCGAATAATGATGGCATTTGGAATGAGCAAGGTAAGTCATTAGAGATAGCAATCTTACCCCCGTTTTGGGCAAACTTGTGGTTTATAACTTTATTAATATTTATTCTCTCCGGTTTAGTTGTCTATTTTATCACTGCACGCGTTAAACAAATGTTAGCGCTCGAACGGTTAAGAACAAAATTAGCTGCAGATCTTCACGATAATATTGGGTCAAGTTTAACTGAAATATCCATCCTTAGTGAAGTGATTTCAAAAAAATTAAAAGATGAAGACCAGAGCATTCAAAAAAAACTTAAAAGAATTAGCGAAGATTCTCGTCTATTAATTGATAGAATGAGTGACATTGTTTGGCTGGTTAATCCTAAGAGAGATACACTATATGATTTGATACTAAGATTAGAAGATACATATTCGGAACTGCTTGCATTAACGAATATCTCGTTTACTTCCAAAAATCTTAAATCGTTAGAAAAAGTTTCGCTTTCAATGGAACACAGGCAGCATCTTTTTCTGATCTTTAAGGAAGGATTGAATAACAGTATTAATCACAGCAATTGTACGGAAATAAATTTAGATGCATACGTTAACGGAAAAAATCTGATTATGATTTTATCTGATAATGGAAAAGGGTTTAATACCGAAAATCAATACACCGGCAACGGACTAAAGAATATGTTTGATCGGGCAATGCAAATCGGTGGCGAATTAAAAATAGATTCAAAACCTGACCAAGGTACAAAACTAGAATTTCGAGGAAAAATTGGTTGATAGAGCCCCCCGAATTTCCTAATTCTTTTCACAAAAAATTGATAGATTCAAGTACAAAGTAATTTTTTTCTTTTTATCAAACCGGGTATATGGTAAATATCATAATTGTTGAAGATAACGATACAATTCGTGAAGGATTGAGAGTACTTATTGATGGTACGGATAATTATCATTGCTCGGCAACATTTTCCAATTGTGAAGACCTGCTAAAGAAAATCAACAAGTTGGAATTCGACATTTTATTAATGGATATCAACCTCCCGGGTATGTCCGGTATCGAAGGGATAAAAAAGATTAAAGAAATCTTTCCCGAAAGCATCATTCTTGTCCTTACCATCTATGATGAAAATGAAAGAGTATTTGATGCATTATACGCCGGTGCTAGCGGCTATTTAGTAAAAAAAACTCCCCCCTCAAGATTATTAGAAGCGATCAAAGAAGCTTATGATGGCGGTGCACCGATGAGTTCTCATATTGCCCGGAAAGTAGTTAACTTTTTCCAACAGAATTCACACCCGGTTCAGCATGAAGATAACTCTGTGCTCTTAACCCCGAGAGAAAAAGAAGTACTAAGCGGATTGGTCGAAGGACATAGCATAAAAGCTATAGCCGATTCACTCAACATCAGCATTGAAACTGTTCGTTTTCACTTCAGAAATATTTATAAAAAACTACATGTTCACTCACAATCCGAAGCAGTTGTAAAAGCTATCAAAGAAGGATTAGTTTAACTCTCCATTTTTATTACTTCCCATCGCATTATAAACACACTCTACCTATTTGGGTAGATTAAAGGCTTATTTAATTCTCCAAACCTTTAAAATACCTTCATTTGGACAGTAGTTTTCTTATAAGGGAAATCTTAGTTTAATAATAGTGCAGAGTTTTTATTCGTTAATTGGGAATTTTATTAAAATGATAACCGTTGCTATAGTTGAAGATAATGATACCATCCGTAATGGATTAAAACACTTCTTAAATGAAACTGATAATTTTAAATGTGTTGCAGATTATTCTAATTGTGAAAATCTTATAGATAGTTTACCCGCTTTTCGAACAGACATTGTTTTGATGGATATTAATCTTCCGGGTATTTCAGGAATTGAAGGCATTAAAGAGATAAAAAAATTAGTTCCAAATCAGAAAATAATTATTCTCACTGTACACGCCGAAACCGAAAACATTTTTGAAGCTTTAGCAGCAGGCGCTTTCGGTTATTTAGAAAAGAAAACTCCGCCTTTGCAAATGCTTACCGTTATTGAAGATCTATATAATCACAAGTCCAAAATGAATACTTACATTGCTAGAAAAATAAACTCTTTTTTTACTGCATACAATAAAAATTGGCATAAGGAAGAACTAAACAAAAATGAGTTTATGATTCTCAAAAAATTGACTGAAGGACATAGCCCAAAGGCGTTGGCGGATCAATTCAACGTTCCAACAGAAACCATCTACGAATATTTTTATCAGATATATGATAAATTGCATCAGCAATTTGAAATGATGGATCAGTCAATAATAAGATATTGAGTGTAGTTTTATCCCCCTCAAATGAGGTGGATTTTTACGCGGTATTAAGAAAATCTAATCCAATTACTCAATTTAGGTAGTAGAAATAATATTTAAAAAAGTCTAATTTTTGTTGAATTATACTCGCTTGCCCAATCTCTTTTGTAGTATAATTCTGCTAATTGCAATGATTGATAAATTGTCGGTTCAAAAAAAATACACTTTATGTTAGTACTCAGAAAAAGGAATAATGTGTTTGTAAAAAGAATTGTTTTTATTCTCTTGGCAGTGCTATTATTATTTGTTTGCAGCAATTGTTCAACCAAAAATGAAGAAATTCTTGCAACAGTCGGTAACCACAAAATAACTTCCGATGAATTTACAAAACGATATACAGATTATATAGTAATTAGCGGAATCGATGATAATCTTAGAACTAGAATGGCTGTTCTCAATAATATGATAAGTGAAATTCTATTGAAAGAATATGACGATAACAGTGATGTTTACAACAACGAAGAATATGTCATCGAAAAAGAATGGACAAGAAAGCAAGCTTTACTGGCTTTTCTTAAAGATAAAGAAGCTTATGCAGGTATAAAGGTAACTGAGAAAGATATGAGAGAAGCTTTCGTTAAAGCGAATCAAAAAGTTGAAGCCAGACACCTTTATGCAAAAACTAAGGAAGAAGCCGATGAACTTTATTCACTGTTACTAGCCGGCGCAGATTTTAATCTTTTAGCTAAACAGGTATTTACCGATTCGACACTTAAATATAACGGCGGTTATTTGGGATATTTTTCATGGGGAGATATGGATCCGGCTTTTGAGGATACTGCCTATACTTTACCTGTCGGCGGAGTATCGAAACCGGTTCACACATCCCAGGGTTATAGCATTATTAAAGTAGAAGGTAAAGAGTACAATCCCATCCTTACCGAATATGATTACCTGAATAAAAAATCACATATTGAAAGAGTACTCAAACTAAGAGAAAAAAAACCTGCCGAAAGAAAGTTTCTTGAGAAAGTCTTTGTAAAAAACGAACTCTCGATTTATGAAGACGGGCTGAAAGAAACTCTCGATTTTTTATATCAACAAAATTTACAATCTGAAGTAGTTTCGAAATATGATAATAAACTTTGTGCTCAATATCGTAACCGAAAAATGTTTGTCTCCGATCTTCTATCTAAGATAAATAATACGCCGAGATATCATAGAGAAAAAATCTCAGATATGAGTTCTCTGAAAATTGCCGCCGAAGGTTTTGTCGTTCAAGATATATTGATGGAAATGGCTGAAGGGAAAAATTATGAAAAAGAATATGAGTTTCAGGACAAATACCAACAGATGATCAACAACATTTATTTGAAATACAAGAAAATTGATATCGCGCAGAAAGCTGTTGTAAGCGATTCTGCATTAAGAAAATTTTATAACGATAACCTGGATTTCTTTTATACCGATAACCAAATAAATGTTCAAGAAATAATTGTCGAAGACAAATCTTTTGCCGATCAACTTGTAAAAAGAATTAAAACCGGAGAAGATTTCGGGACACTGGCTCAACTATACTCTATTCGGACTTGGACTGCTTCTAATAAAGGTGAAATAGGATTTGCACCTTTTCATAAATTTGGTATATTTCAGTCAATTTTTTGGAATGCACAAGTCGGCGCAATAATCGGACCCCATAAGTTTGACGAATATTACGGCATTTTCAAAATTCTTGGTAAAAACGAAAGAGAACTTATTGATTTCGATTTGATTAAAGAAGAAGTATCTCACTTTTATAGAGAAAACAACCAATCCGAACTCCTTTTCCAGCATATTGAAAATTTGCATAACAATGTTGAAGTAGTGATTAATAAAGAAGTAGTTCGTCTTTTGAAGATAGAATTACTAAACTCAATCTAATATTGCTATAAGCTAAACAGAGGTTAACATGTTAGTTAGGAGCAACTTATGAAAAAATTTATTTACCTTGTTCTCTTAGCTGTTTTTGTCCATTCATTCATTAACA
>CAYLVF010000012.1:5298-10612 GCA_964387045.1 uncultured Melioribacter sp.
GTAAACTGACCGGCTTGGTAACCGATGCAACTACGGGTGAACCACTCCCATTTGTCAATATTACCTTGGAAGGAACAAATATTGGTGCCGCAACCGATATCAACGGTAATTATACTATTTTGAATATTTCCCCCGGTGTTTATTCCGTAAAATTTCAATACATAGGTTATCAGACGGTAATTGTTGAAGGCGTGCAAATTTCAATTGATCTTACAACACGGCAAAATGTAGAACTTCTGGAAACCTCAATTGAACTTGGCGAAATAGTCGTTCAGGGAAAAGAAACACTTCAAAAAGATATCACCGCAACTCAATCTTTAGTTTCTGCCGCTGATATTAGAAATCTACCGGTTGCCGAATTGAATGACATTCTCCAGCTTCAAGCCGGAGTTACAACAGGCGCCGACGGAAGTTTCCACATTCGCGGCGGGCGTACTACCGAAATTGCATATTGGGTAAACGGTGTCTCTATCACCGATGCTTTCGATAATAGCCGGGGTATTGAAATTGATAATAGTAGTATTCAAGAACTTCAAGTAATAACCGGTACTTTCAATGCGGAATACGGACAAGCTCTTTCCGGCATTGTTAATACCGTTACAAAAGAAGGCGAGCAAAAATACCAGGGAAATATTAAAATTTATTCAAGCGATTACATCAGCAATTTTACAAGTCATTTTTCTCATATTGATAAAGTTGATCCATTTGCAAATTATAACCTTCAGGGAAGTTTAAGCGGACCGGTTCCGTTGTTTGGAAATTCATTAAGGTTTTTTGTTAACGGAAGGTATGTTTATGATGACGGCTATCTTTACGGCGAACGCAGGTACAATACCGATGGTTCCGTTGGCGACAAAGAAGTTGTTCCGATGAATTGGAGTAAAAGATGGATTGGTCAAGCTAATTTAAGCTGGTTTGCTTCTACGGCCCTCAAATTTAATTTTGAAACCCTTTATTCTAAAGAAAAATTCCAGGACTATGACCACTCATATAAATGGGCACCCGATGGAAATCTAAATAAATTTTCGGAAGCTTATAATACTACTTTTTCTTTTACTCATACTCTTTCGTCAACTTCGTTTTATAACTTGCGTCTATCTTATTTCTTTAAAGACTTTGAAGAGTTTTTGTATGAAGACCCATTCGATTCACGATATTTACATCCCGACTCGTTAAATACAATTGGATATGCTTTTCGAACAAAAGGAACAAATCTTCACAGGTTCTTTAGAGAGACAAATACTTATCTGGTAAAATTTGATTTTACAACTCAATTAACAGATAAGCACTTAATGAAGTTCGGTGCCGAAGGTAGAATGCACGATCTTAATTTTGACGATTTTAATTTAGAACCAAAACGAATCAACGGAATTCCAGTTGAACCATTTGAACCAGCGATTCCCGACATCAATACTCCGAATCGCACAAAATATAATTCTGATCCGTTTGAATTAGCTGCTTTTATTCAAGATAAAATTGAATATGATGATGTAATTATAAATCTAGGTCTTAGATTTGATTATTTTGATTCACGAGGACAAGTATTAGTCGACCCCACTGATCCGAATCCTGCCGTTCCATTAAGACGAGAGATGGAAGACTTAACTTATGAAGAGAGGCTTCCATTCTATTATAAAGATGCTCAACCAAAATGGCAATTAAGTCCTCGTTTTGGAATTGCGTATCCTATAAGTCCTACGGGTGTATTAAGATTTTCATACGGACATTTTTTACAAATTCCCACTTTCCAATACCTCTTTCAAAGCGGTCAGTTCCGTGTACCGGAGACCGGCTCTGCATACGGACCCTATGGGAATCCGGATTTAGAAGCTCAAAAAACAATTATGTATGAATTAGGATTCAAACAAGAATTTTTAGAAAACTTTTATCTTGATGTAACCGCTTTCTATAGAGATATTAGAAATTGGATTACCGCCGGTCCGCTTCAAACAACTCGAAACAATGTAACTTATTCCGTATACACGAACAAAGATTACTCTAATGTTAGAGGTGTAACACTTAACCTCAAAAAACGGTATGCCGATAATTATTCGATAGATGTCAATTATACTTATCAAGTTGCCGAAGGAACAAACTCACGACCGGATGATCTTTTCAATACTTTGATTAATAATCAAGAACCTCGGTTATACCTTATTCCCCTCGATTGGGATCAGAGACATTTAGCGAACCTGAATATCTATGTGGGTGAATCTGATTGGGGTATAAGTGCTTTGGCTAGATATGGTACCGGTCTTCCTTACACACCGTCAATTACACAATATACATCTGATCGCGGAATTTCTTCCGGCTTACAAACCAATAGCAGACGAAGACCTCTCCAGTTTAATGTTGATTTAAGAGCACATAAGGTTTTTGAAATATTTGGTTATGACCTAACTGCGTTTATCAATGTGTTTAATTTGTTAGATAATAAAATAATTGTAAATGTATTTGGAGATACCGGGAAAGCTGATTTTACAACAGAGGGACAAAATATTGGCGATGACCCCACAAGACCTAACACGGTTGATGAATATCTTAATTATCCGTGGCATTATGGTCCGCCAAGACTTGTTCAAATTGGTTTTGAATTACAGTTTTAGAATGAAAAAATTTTGAAATTGGGAGGTACAATTTAATGTTTACCAGATCAAAAATATTTATAGCAATCCTTATCGCCGTTCTTTTTGCTAGCCTAAATTTTGCCCAGCATGTTCCAACAAAACATAGGGGTGATCCTAGATATAGAGCAAAAGGTCAAATGGAAGGTAACCGCATAAGAGCAAGCATTTTTAACCATGGTCAAAGTGGGAGATACGGTGGTGAATTCCCTATAAATGAACAAACACCTTACGAATGGCCGAAGAACACAGGTAAAGTCTATCTTGCTCTAACGGGTATATTTGTTGGGGGTGAAGTAGTAGATGAAGTCGGTCAGACACAAAGAATTATTAACGTAATGAATTACCGTCAATCCCCGCAAGGTCAGAGTTGGAACTTTGAACCGGTTCCCGGTTTTTACGGTTCAACGGTTCAAGAAATTGCCAATAGTGAAAAGCGTGAAACCTGGCCTGCTTTTTGGCCCGATAGAATGGGTGATCAGAATGATCCCGGATGGGCTGGTAAATGGAATGGTTATTTCGGTAAAGATAGATTTCAAGCAGATATGGAAATGTTTTATCGCGCTTCGGATGATAGATATTCCAGATATACGAATTATTATCCTGATTCTACCGATAGAACTCGAAAGGGTTTGGGAATCTTATTGGATGTAAGGGTTTTAACATGGACTCAAGTTCTTGTTCAAGATGTTATGTTCCATATTCACACTATTCTTAATGATGGAACCGAAGATATTGACAAAGTTGGTGTAACAATTTGGTTCGCGGATTTTGTGGGAGGTGATGGTGATTCTCATGATGATATTTCCGAATTCGATTTATTAGAAGATATTTTATGGGCTAGAGATACTGACCATCGAGCACCACTTTTTGGAAACGATCCTGTTGGTATTGTTGCCGTTTCTTTCCTTGAAACTCCCGGTAACTCTATTGATAGAATCGACAACGATGGCGATAGCCCTGAACGAGGACCTAAAGTAACTGCCGAAATGCTTGAAGGAGAAATCCCCGATAACGGTATTGACGATAATGGTAACGGTTTAATTGATGAAAACCAAACACACATTCCGTTTGGTGTTCAAGAGGGGGTAACTTATGCAGATGGTATTGCCCAACCGGTTGATCCTTCATGGATTGCTACACGTGCAAGACCTTTTCATGTTGAACCGGGCAGCCCGGTAGTAACCATGGAAATGGTTCAAGCTGCTTCGGGAAACAAATGGAAATTATGGCCCCCGCCGGATGATTTTCAAAATGGAATTGTTCATTTAATTATGGTTGAAGAAGACGATATAGGTCTTCCTTTTAAAGATAATATTGATAATAACGGTGATGGCGAGGAAGGAAGCCCCACAATTACTCAAGCAATAATTGACCAAGCAGCAGAAGATGCTCCTTACTTCAGATACCGTGTAAACGATAAAATAATATTGTATAATGTTATTCAGTCCACATTAGGTATGAAGTATGCTGATGGGATAGATAACAACGGAGATGGTATAATAGATGAAGGTATTGATGAAGGTATTGATGTTTTGATTGATGAGGATAGAGATGACGGTCTTGATAATGATTATGATTGGAATATTCTAACCGATGATGTTGGGGTTGATGGTATTCCTAATACAGGTGACTATGGTGAAGGAGACGGTAAACCGACATCCGGTGCACGTTTCGGTTTGCCCGGCGAACCTAATGTCGACGTAACAGATGTTTCGGAAACCGATCAAATCGGTATTACCAACGCACAGAAAATTGCAGCCGGTGCTCTTAACATCAATAGCGATGCTACAATGTGGTTTGATTTTATGATACCCGGTAAGTTTTTTGAACCTTTCCCGGTTATTGCCGGTGAATATGATCTTTTCGTTTCCTCAAGCTTTTTCCCGCTAAGAGCCGGTGAAAGAGAACCTTTTGCTATTGCAGTTCTCTTAGGGAATGCTCCGCTGCCGGATCCAAATGGCGAATTAAGAAAACAAGAAATTTTGAGAAAACGGGTTAGGGCACAAGAAACCTATAATAATGACTATCAATTTGCACAGGCTCCACTAACTCCAACGGTTACCGCTATTGCTGGTGATAATAGAGTTACTTTATATTGGGATGACATTGCCGAATCTTCATTTGACACTTATATCGATGGAATAGGCGGTGACGGTAATGATTTTGAAGGATACAGAATTTATCGGTCAACAGATCCTGCCTTTCAAGATATTGAAAATATTACAAGTGGTTTCGGTACTCCGCAATTCAAAACTCCGTTAGCCATCTTCGATCTTGATAATGGTATTAATGGGTTTGACCCTGTCGGAATCGACGGTGTTCACTACTACATAGGTGATGATAGCGGGTTGAGACATTCATTCGTTGATTCGACGGTGGTGAATGGTTTTACTTATTACTATGCAGTAGTTTCATTTGATAGGGGTTATCCGGTCGGAGAAATCATTCCTTCAGAGTCTCCTTTCAGCATTACCGTTAAAGCAGACGGCTCTATTCAAAAGAGTTCAAATGTTGCGGTAGTTAAACCGGAAGCTCCGGTTGCTGGATTTGTTCCAGCAGGTATTAGTGAAGTTGAGTTGGTTGAGGGAACTACTACCGGCAAATTAGGATTTGAAATTATTGATATGTTCAAAATTAAGGAAGGTCATAAATACTCCGTTACTTTTGAAGATACGGTTAAACAAGCT
>CAYLVF010000012.1:10622-17122 GCA_964387045.1 uncultured Melioribacter sp.
ATCCGATACCTTAACCACAAAGAATTTTACATTGACAAATCTTACCAACGGTACGGTACTTATTGATAAGAGTACTAATCTTTCCGCAGATTATGAACAACCGATTACAGAGGGTTTTCGTATATCTTTGTTTAACGAGGTCAGAGTAGCAAAAAATAATGAACTCTCCGGCTGGAGCGACGAAACAATTCCGGATTTTGTGTTCGAAAAATTAACTGCTGGTCAAGTACGCGGAACAGAAAAACCGAATGACTATAGAATTGAGTTTGATGACAATGTCGGGTTCGGACATTCTTCGGAAATAAGAGTAGGAAATAATACTTTCCCGGCAAAGGATGTCAACTTTAAAGTGTACAATATTAGTGAAGCACAATATATTAATTTTGGTTTTATCGAGGTGGATCTCACTGATGGTGAAGGCAAGTTATCGGTAAAAGGAGCCAATAGAGACCGTATTGTTTTTGTTGAAAAAGATGCTCAAGACAGAGATAGTTTTACATGGTGGTTTTATTTCCCTAGCGGGGCAGAAAATTTAGAAGGATATAGAATACCCGCAGGAGGTGACACCGCAACAATTGTATTAAGAAAACCCTTTTTAGCTAATGATCGTTTCGAATTTTTTGCAAAAGCAGCTTCCGTTGATAAGGATCAAGCTAAAAGAGACCTTGACAAAATTAAAGTTGTTCCAAACCCATATGTTGCCTCGGCAAGATGGGAACCCAAAAATCCGTTCACGTCAGGAAGAGGTCCGCGTTTAATTCACTTCATTCATTTACCGGCAAAATGTACAATAAGAATATTTACGGTAAGCGGTGAACTTGTTAGAACAATAGAACATGATGAGCCTCTTAATAACGGTACGGCAGAGTGGGATTTGTTGTCCAGAGATAACCTAACAATTTCATACGGTGTATATGTCTTTCATGTTGATGCACCCGGAATAGGTGAAAAAATAGGGAAGTTTGCAATCATTAAATAATTGAAAACTCTATAAAACTTTTTAGGAGTTAACAGTGTTTAGAAAGAAAATAAAACTCATTTTGATTATAGGCTTATCCCTTCTTAGCTCGGTAAACCTTGCTCAGGGTGTTTCCAAAACCGGAACAACCGCAGCAAAATTTTTAAGTATCGGGATTGGGTCAAGGGCTAATGCGATGGGAGGTGCATATAGTGCAGTTGCTAATGATGCAACCTCGTTATACTGGAATCCATCTGGTATAGCTAGTATTGATGAGTATCAGGCTTCGTTTAGTTACACAAAACTATTTGCGGATATTAATCTGAATTTTTTCGGGTTCGTTATTCCCATTGGTGAAGCAGGGTCCATTGGTATTAGTGTTACCGCACTTAACTACGGAGAAATGGAAGTAACAACCGAATATTCACCCGACGGAACAGGCGAGCTCTTTAGTGCCGGTAGTTATGCATTCGGTTTATCCTACGCCCGCAATATTACCGATGATTTTGCAATTGGAGCAACTGTTAAGTATATCCGCGAAGATATCTTTAATTCGAGTGCTTCCGGATTTGCTTTCGATATCGGTACGAGATTCAAAACACCGTTCTTCGGGGTTGTTCTCGCAAGCAGCATTTCTAATTACGGTACTAAGATGCAGATGGAAGGTGATGACTTGCTTGTAAGATATGATTCTGATCCTCAAAGTACAGGCAATAACGAAACCGTTGATGCTTATTTGGGAACCGAAGCTTTTGATTTACCATTACGACTTCAAATAGGTATCTCAAAAGATTTTTATTTCTCTGAAGATTATAGATTTACACTCGCAATTGATGCTACTCATCCGAACGACAATAATCAATGGGTAAATGTCGGAGGAGAAATAGCCTTGTTTGATGAAATGGTGTTTTTGAGAGGGGGATATAAAGCGTTATTTCTTGATGAAAATCGTGAAGGACTTACACTCGGATTCGGTCTTAAATATTCTGGTCTAGAATTTTTCAGATTTTCAGTTGACTATGCTTATCAACAATTTGAATACTTAGAAAATGTGCATTCTTTTGGCATAACATTAGGTTTTTAAATGTATATTGTAAAATTACTATTTATAGATTATCTAAATTAATTTTCACCAACAAATGGGAGGTATTATAATGAAAAAACTGTTAACAATTGGAAGTGTCTTGCTGTTATTAATCGGCACTTCGGCTTTTGCCCAAGTAGATGTTACATTCAAAGTTGATATGAATGTTGAAATGGGTAAAGGGAATTTTAACGCCACAACCGATGCAGTCGCTATCAGAGGAGCAATGAACGATTGGGGAGAAACTGCAATGGAAGACGGTGACGGCGATGGAGTCTATGAAGTTACTCTTTCCTTAGCTCCCGACAGCTATGATTATAAGTTCTATCATAGCGGCGGCGGAGGTACTTGGGAAGAGGGTTATTTTGACGGTAACAGAAATGTTGTTGTTGCAGATGCAGGAACTGTGGGACCATTTTTCTTCAACAAATTGGGTGAATACACCGGTGTTGGAACTACTATTGAGTTCCAAGTTGATATGCAGCTTCCAATTAAGCAGGGAAATGTTATTCCTGGCGTTACAAATGTATATGTCGCAGGTAATTTTACCGATTGGGGTGACAATGCTATTGCACTGACCGATGATGACGGTGATTCTGTTTATACTGCTACAATTGAAACAATCACATCAGGTGAAGTTCTTTACTACAAATTTGTACGTAGTGCAAGCGATGTTGGCTCCGGTACTTGGGAAGAAGGTCTTGAAGGTGACGATGTGGCTAACAATGGCAACAGAATTTTCGGTGTTGTTGATTCTGATACCGAGATCAGAAGATTCTGGGAAAATACCGATCCTAACGTTGAACTTGGTGACGGTAATATTTTATTCTCAGTTGATCTTACTGTAATGGAAGAACTCGGTATTTATGATCCGGTTGTAGATTCCCTTGAATTGCGAGGAAGTTTTAACGGCTGGAGTACAAGTAATCCTGATATCTCAAGAATGAATCAAGATTTCTTGGACCCGAATCTTTGGCAGTTAAATATTCCGTTTGTAAATACAGAAATTGGGGCGAATCAATTCTATAAGTACTTTGTTAATAAAGCCGATGAGGACGATATTTGGGTTGACGGTTATGAAAGACCATTAAGCCAAGGCGGCGGTAACAGAGACGTTCTATTTGCAGGAAGTCCGACCCAAGAGACAGGAAATTATTTTTATGATGATGTTCATCCGGATTGGGTAATTCCTGCCGGTACAACTGTTGAGATTACCTTTAGCGTAGATATGGGCCCTGCTATGGATCCGAACGTAACCGCTGTTCCGTTTAATCCTGCAGAAGATGAATTGTACTGGATTAACGAACAACCCGCATTTACAAGAGTGATGAATTGGGTTGATACTGATACAATGAAAGTATTGCAGCTTACGGATCCCGATGCAGATGGCATCTATACAGGTACATTGACTGTTGTTGGTCCTTCCTTTAATGCATTCGAATATAGATATGCATTTAAGGATATGAGCGAAAATAGCTGGACATCCGAGCCTTCGGGTTTCGGCGATTTTGCATACAGAGTCAGATTTGCCGAAATGACCGGCGCTAGAGCATTTGTATCGCCTTATAGCGCACCAACAGATACATGGACAAATCAAGAAGATAAATCCGACCAATCTGAAGATAAACCTGCCGGTTGGACAACTTCAGTTCGTGATCTTGATGAATTGGCAAAGAATTTTGAGCTTTCTCAAAATTATCCTAACCCGTTTAACCCATCGACAACTATTAAATTCAAAGTGCCTGTTACAGATATTGTTACTTTGAAAATTTATAATATTCTCGGACAGCAAGTTGCTACTCTGATTAATAAAGAAATGAATGCCGGCTCGTATGAAGTTAAATTCAATGCTTCTGAATTGGCAAGCGGTATTTATATGTATTCATTAGAAGCTGGTAGTTTCAGAGCTACCAAGAAAATGATGCTCCTCAAGTAATCCTTTATGTTGATGGTTAATTGTTAATGGAAAGCCGGATTGAATAAGTCCGGCTTTTTTATTTATCCCAACGAGAGATAAGGAATAAACCTTCGAGGTAAGAGATTGCTGATCAAGTAGTTTTTCCTCGAAGGTTGCTGGTGATGCTAGCAACCTTGAAGGTCAAAAACAAGTTGCTCGCCAGAGTTCGGCGAAGTCTGACGACCTTCAATGTTTTTATGCTTAACCAAAAACATGTGGCCTTTTTTATGTATCCGTTGGAACTCAGGAGTTTTACTTTGCAACTTTCTCCAATTGCGATTTTAAATTAATTGCAGCTTCGTAATCGGGTTTGATTAATAAAGCCTTCTTTACAGTTTCTAAAGCTTTTTTATATTCTTTAATTTGTGAATAAGCTCCCGCAAGATTATAAAGAACTTGTTCATCATTAGAATTGTACTGTAAAGATTCTTCCAAATAATTTATTGCATCGGCATAATTTCCTTTAGACAGTATAATAATACCGAACCATTTAGATGAAAAAGCATCCGGTGATAGTTTATAACGTCTGCTTACAAAATAAAATGCTTCATCCGTAAATCCACGCTGAAGCAAATTATTTGCCGCAGAATTATTCAATTCATATAAAACAGGGTATTGATGGGTAAGAACCTTCATCTGTTTAATAAACAAATTAATTTGATCGGTTTTAATGTAGTAAGAGGCAGCATCTCTCTGAATATCCAACCAAGCTTTCTTATCAATTAGATATTGATATGCAAGCGAATCTATATGGGTTTTGGGCATTAGTAATTTCTCGTTACTCAACTTATTTTGTCTATTGATAAATGGCCAATCGTTTTTTAACTGTTTTATCTTATAATCGGCTATCACAGAATCTAGTTTTGAAAATCTATAATCGGCAACGGTTATACTATCTTGTTTGTCCAAATTGGTAATTGACGGGGAATCACCCGGTAAATATTTTTTTTCAACCATTGCATTATAAAATGATTTTCCCATTAACAGGTAACCCTCTAAAGTCGGATGTAAATGATCGGTCATAAGGTTATCACCAATTATTCCGACGGGATCATATTTTGAAAATACACTGTCAAGATTAACAACCGGCATATTGTAACGACCTACAAACGATGAAATGATTTTGTTAATTTTTTCAGGTGCTCTAAATCTGAGCAGGTCTAGATCCTTAGCATATCTAAATAAACTATCAGCTTCTTCAATTAATCCATTATTCAAAGAATTTTTTGCTTTAGAAAAAACTTCATTTGCCGAAGGGAGATCTGCAACAGTTTTGGAAATAAATGGCGGTTGATCGCTTAAATTTGATACTAATGTTCCAATTATAACATTAACATTCGTTTTACCTAACATCTCCAAACACTCGCTTATATTCCCATCAAATTGTTCAATCCCCAACTCATAGATTTCTGAATTTAAAATAATTTCCTGATCCATTGCCATACGGGACATTAAAGTTCCGGTTTTTGATTCTGTATCGGATGCAATTTGAGTACTAAACCAGCTGATGAAATCCCTTACTAGTTGTGTGATTTTATATTTGTTCAGATAAAGTACCATGTTTATAAAACTTCTTGATTTACCTAATGACTCCATCGAACCGACACCAAGTGCACCGTAGTATTCATTATGCCCAGCATAAATAATAACCAAATCCGGTTTTTGTTCAATCACTCCGGGAATAAAATCTCTTATTGTAAAACTGTTTACGGCAGTTAGACCAATATTTATTACTTCAATCTTGGTTTGCGGATAAGTGTGTTCCAGCCTTTGGCGAATGTACCGTGAAAAAGAACCAAGCGGCATATAAGGATAACCGGCAGCACTACTTCCGCCCAATACAAATACCCTAAATGAATTCGGAGATTTCTCTTTATCAAAAATATCTTGAATAGATTCCGGTATAGTTTGAGTTGTATAAAAATATCGTTTGCCTATTTCAGGGTTCAAAGCTAATGACGTAGGAGTTACCTCAACCCATTGATCTAAATTATATCCGTAATTAAAAAGGCGAAGTCCGACTTCCAATAGAATGAAAAATAGAATCGGGATTAAAATTAGTATAACATAAAAAATTTTGGGGGCAGGTTTGTGTGCTTCCTTCAATTTAATTAGATATTCTTCCACTTCACTTTTATCTAAATTGAATTCCTTAACGAATTTTTCTGTGCTGTACTTTTTCCAATTCTTTTCGATAAACTTTTTCTGTTTGTTGCTTAGTGACAATCTGCCTCCAACGGTGAATTTACTTTACAATCACTATGTATAACTATAAATTTACCAAATTAATTTATTATTCATTACTATGAAAATACTCGGTATATCGGCTTATTATCATGATAGTGCCGCAGCCATTATTGTTGACGGAAATATAGTTGCTGCTGCCCAGGAAGAAAGATTTTCACGCAAAAAACACGATCATCGTTTCCCAATTAATGCGTTAAAATATTGTCTAAATGAAGCCGGTATCGATTCCTCGCAACTTGATTATGTTGCTTTCT
>CAYLVF010000013.1:0-14608 GCA_964387045.1 uncultured Melioribacter sp.
ATTTTTTTTGAAATCAGCTTTTAAATAAGACAATTCTAGTGTTGTACATATTTTAAAACAAATTTTGAGTCAACAAAAAATAGAGATAATTAAGCATGAAGAACAATTTAAGATTTTGCGCCATACTCTTTCTAACAATAGTATCATTTTCATGCGTAATTAGAGCTAAAGACAAACACATAAAAACGACAAATTCCTACTTCCCGATGAACAACGATGTGGTGATGGTTTATAAATCATCATTTGGTGAAACAATAACACAGTATTTTCAGGATGGTGAATATGCAGTAAGTTCAAGTGAGTCGGATGATTTCAAGTATAAACAGATTATGCTAGTTAAAGATGAAGGAATATATGTCACAGAAACTTTTCAATTTATAAACGTTTTCTTATTCATAAGCACCGAATCAACAATTACTTATGAAGAACCTTTATTAAGATTTCCTCTTCCTTTATCTCCGGGTATGGTGTGGACGTGGGAAGGAGATGAATATTCTGATGGAGATACAAGTGAAGTAAAAGTTACCGGACAAGTTATGGAAATCGAATTTATTACAACAACAGCCGGAAAATTCGAAACAATTAAGTTGGAAACCATTATTGAAGGTTCATCCAATACAAAGAATAGAGTAACCGAATGGTTTGCCGAGGATATCGGATTGATAAAAGCCGAAATTATCATTGAAGGAGGAGGCATAATGGGATTTTTAAGGGACCTTCTGGGTTACGGAACAATAGAATTTGAACTGGAAGAAATCCGAGAATAACCGCTGATCAATTTAGTCTTGTCTATTATCCTGATGCCATCAAATATCGATGCGAACTTGTGTTGAAAGAAAAATAACAGACAGCATTAAAAAGATAACCAAAAATAAAAAGCAATTAATCTACTTTAAACGAGAAATAAAATGATACATCTATTTGAAAGAGGAATTGAAATTGGAGCTGTTCAAAATTTTCAGTTCCATCAAGGGCGTGCTGATATTATCAATGTCCCAAATTTTGGAGGGTTTTATTCTGTACAAGGCAGGAGAGAGCCTGACATTGTCACATTCCAACTTCCGTTTTTTAAATATACTGCCGGTGTTCAAGAATTAGTTGATGAATCAGGCAATGTAATGGAAATCAGCTTAGTTAATATATCTTCAGTAGGCAATGTATCCGATGTGAAAGCATATGTACAATCAATCAGACAGGTTGAGCAGAAAAGATAAACATAGTTTTCTAAATCTGTTCTGTTTCAAAACTCGCCGGAAAGATGTAGTTCTCTTTTCAACCCTTTGCCCGATTGGTTTTCGCCATCATCATCGGTACATTCTATAGAAATCTAAAAGAGATTTTCTGTTTATAAATAACAGGAGATTAAAATTAAGTTAAATAACAATATATAAGGAGGATTAAATGAAGTATATGCAAATTTCCATATTAGCGGGGTTTTTTCTGATCGCTTTTGGGGTTGCCGGTTGCGGAAGCAGCCCGGAAGTAGTTGACAGAGAGGCTTCCACTTCTGCAATCCGTGCGGCTCAAGAAGTTGGTGCTTCCGAAGTTCCAAGCGCTTCACTCTATTTACAACTAGCAAAGGAACAGTTAGCAAAAGCCGAAGTTCTTGCGGCAGATGGGGAAAAAGAAAAGGCGGAATCAATGCTGCTGCGTGCTCAAGCCGATGCAGAGTTGGCAATCGTGCTCTCGCATGGTGATGCAGACAAGACTGAGGCGGCTAAAGCGTTAGAACGTGTACAAAAATTACGAAAAGATAACAAGTAAAATTAAAAAAGGAATTTACAAATGAAACTCATTCGATATGCAATAGTTGTTTCAATCATTACGCTGCTCTTTGGCTGCTCCGCAAGTGCTCCACCCCAAGAATTAGTTGATGCACGCCAAGCTTATCAAAAGGCAAGCAGCGGAAAAGCGGCACAATTGGTACCTGCTGAACTGCACAAAGCACAAGTTGCACTAGCAGAAGCAGAGAAATCATTTCAAGATGATCCGAAATCTTTCAAGACAAGAGACCTCGCTTACATTGCAGATAGAAAAGCAAAAATTGCGGAAGGGCTTGCCAACAGCGCTGCCGAAAAAGCAGCTACAGATAAAGCAAACAAAGATTTCGAGACAACTCAAGCAGCGATTATAAAAAGCAGTAAAGAAGATTTAGCTGCTTCCGAAAAAGAAGCAATCATCAAATCCGAAAAACTTGCGGCAGCAGAGGCAGCTCTTGCTAAACTTGCAGCTAAAGAAGAAGAACGCGGACTTGTGATCACTCTTTCGGGAAGTGTTTTATTTGCATCAGATGAATCAACGTTATTACCGGCGGCACAAAATAAATTAAGCGAGGTTGCAGAGGCTTTACTTGCATCTAAGGAAAGAAGAATTACAATTGAAGGACATACGGACTCTCAGGGTTCAGCAGAGTACAATATGGTACTGGCGCAAAAACGTGCCGATGCTGTTCGTTCTTACATTATCTCTCGCGGTTATCCCAGCAACCTGATTTTTGCTCAAGGTATAGGTGAAGGCAGACCTATTGCAGATAATAACAGTGCCGAAGGTAGAGCTAATAATAGAAGAGTAGAGATAATTATAGACCGTAAATAGTATTGACGGATGTATTGTTGCTAAGACTTTAACATCAGTTTAATGGAGTTCGTTGATGGGAGTTTATTCTCTGTAATTGTTAGTTATGCAACAAAGTGCTGGGTAATTAAAAATACTCAAGTTGACCGGTTAGTTGATGGGTGATAAAAAAACCGTTGAAACGGTTAATAAATGAACTTTCTATTCAGGTAACCCACTACTTAGGTCGTGGGTTAATAAGTAAAAAATGCAGAACAACAACCGTTTTAACGGTTTCAAAAGCAGGCGGTCAACTTGAGTAAAAATAAATAGGGCGATTTAGCCCAAACTAATTTTATATAAAGGAGTAGTTATGAGTAATCACATTGTTGAAGGGGCTGTAAAAGTTATTGAGATAATCGGTATCTCATCAAAAAGTTTTGATGATGCAATTGATCAAGCATTAAATAAAGCCTCCAAAACAGTAAAAGGGATAACCGGTTTTGAAGTAGTTGCACAGATGGCAAGTGTGAAAGATGGTAAGATAACTCAATACAAAGTTAATCTTAAGCTTGCATTTCCTGTTATTTAGCAAATATGAACAATAATGTTCATAGAAGAATTAATTTAAAAATAATTGAGACTAGTATGCTTGTAAATAAAATGCAAAAAAGTTTTGCAAGTTTTCTTCATACTATAAAACAAATAATAACAAATCTAAAAGGATGACCATGAAAACTAAATATTTCATCTTACTAATTATAGTGTTGTTCGCTGGCTTAATGATAACCGGTTGCAATGACCGAGATAGCACAAAAGAAGATGTTAAACAAGAAAATCAAGATATGATTGATGCGCAGGTTCAATATGAAAATGAATGGCAGCAATTTAAGAACGATGCCGAATCAAGAATTAACGCTATCCAAACTAATATTGATGATTTCAAATTGGCGATGGAAAAGACAGGTACAAAATTTAAAGCTAAATATGAAAATGAAGTTTTATCACTGGAGCAAAAAAACATCGAGTTAAAGAAAAAATTGAATGATTTCAAGTATGACGGGAAGGATAATTGGGTAGAGTTCAAATATAGGTTTTTTAGTGATGTTGAGTCAGTTGAAAAATCACTCAAAGAAATTTTTGAAAATAAGGATTGACTCACAAAAAATATCTAGGTATGCGCTGTTACACCCCACATTTGTTGGGGTGTACTGCCAATTAGAAAGGAATTTAAAATGAAAAATATTATAATCGGTGTAATTAGTGTACTCTTCGTAATAGCTATTATTAGCTGTTCAGATGATTCGGATCCTAAATTCCGTATCCATAATGAACGTGCTGACAAAGCCAATGTACAACTGCAAACATCAGGTGGTAATACTATCAATATTAACGATGTGGAACCTGGACAAATAACGGCGTATCAAATTGCTTCTAAAGGAAATATTACGGCAACTGCAGTTATTCAGAATGAATCAATTTCGCCAACTTTAACATTCTTTGCGGACAATGATGAACGATATACTATTGTTATAAAAGCAGGTAATCCTCCAATCCTTACTGTTTATAATGAATAAAAATGGATCGTTGGAAAGTTTGAGTCTTTGATAAATAGTAGTCGATTAGAAAGTATTGAAGTAAAATAAACTAACAAGGAGCGTCATGAAAACTAAACATTTCATATTAACCTGTCTTGTACTAATTACAGGACTAATATTTATCGCGTGTAATGAAAACCGGGAACAAAAAGTTGAAGATGCAAAAGAAGATGTTCAAAAGGCAAATGAAGATTTAATGGCAGCCGAAGCAGAGTATAAGAGCGAATGGCTGCAATTCAAAAGTAATGTAGAAGCAAAAATTCTTGCTAACCAACAATTAATTGATGATTTCAAAATCGCAATGAAATCAACTAGTTCAGCCTTCAGAACCAAATATGAAAATGAAGTTCTATCCTTAGAACAGAAGAATATCGAGTTAACGAAAAAATTGAATGAGTATCAGTACGAAGGAAAAGATAAGTGGGAAGAATTCAAAACCGGGTTCAATAATGATGTCGATATCGTTGCAACAGCACTCAAAGATATTTTTGATAAAAAGGAATAACCTGTAATCGGTTTTAAGGTTTCATAAAAACTAATTAATAATTATAACAGTATTGGTAAATCCGTCGCTCTTCACTTTAGCGATGTAATCTTAATCAAAAATATACATCACTAGTTTAGAGCGAATATCCTTGGAGTTTGTCGGTATGAAGAAAATAGATAATAAATTCTTAATCATTGCATTTATTCTGCTGCTTATGTTTTTCATTTACTTCACAAGCGGAGTTATGGATGGTGGTACAAACGGGATGCATCACAATAATGGCTGGATGAGAGGTAACAATTGGGGATGGTTCCCTAGTATAATTACACTGTCATTAGCTGTTGCAATTGGCTGGCTTTACTTTAAAAGAAAAAAATAAGCGAGCTGAAAAATCATCCATTAAAACGAAAATGTAAATTAAAGAGCAATGAAATTTTAATCAGTTAGTTAGAAAGTGAGATTGTTATGAATATGAAAAGAATATTTGGCGGTTTGCTTACCGTACTTGGTATAGGCGGACTTATCTATGCCGCAATTATATTTGTAAATAACTCCGGCAGTGGTGGCGAAATTAAAGGGCTTATCATCTACGGCATTATCGGACTGATATTCTTTATTGCCGGTATCGGATTAATCCGCACAACAAAAGATGAATCATAATATGCATAGTATGTAATTGTCCAAAATTTAATCACGGTAGAATAGAGAGAACAACACTATGCATAACTTAGGAAACGATATCAAGTTGACCGTAAACAATCTTACGGTAAGCTACATTGATGAGGGACCGGATGATGGACCGGTTATTATTTTCATCCACGGGTTTCCATTTAATAAGTCGATGTGGGATAAGCAGTTGAAGGCTCTGAAAGAAAATTACCGTGTTATTGCTTATGACGTTCGCGGACACGGAGACTCAGATTCTGGGACCGGTGATTTTTCAATTAATCTTTTTGCAGATGATCTTATAGCCTTTATGGATGCGCTCGAAATTGATAAAGCAATTCTGTGCGGTTTATCCATGGGCGGATACATCGTCTTAAATGCTATTGAGAACTATCCGGAGCGATTTGATGCGATTATATTGAGTGATACAACTTGCATAGCCGATACGCCCGAAGCAAAAGAAAAACGGATGAATGCAATCGAAAGCATCAAGAAAGACGGAGTGGAAAAGTTTGCCGATGAGAGTATAAAAAATCTTTTTGCTCCTGAATCTTTCGCAACAAAGAAAGAAGAAATTGCTGCTGTAAAAAAGATGATAGTGAATACCACTAAAGAATCACTCTATAAAACTTTACGTGCTTTTTACGAGCGTAAAGAAACCTGCAGCAAACTATCGGAAATAATGACGCCTGTGCTCATCATGGTCGGAAAGGAAGATAAAATCACTCCTCCCGCTGCAGCACAATTTATGCAGGAAAAAATTAATGATTCATTACTGAACATAATTGTGCATGCCGGTCATCAGTAATATTGAGAATCCCTTAGAATTCAATGACCATCTTAAAAAGTTTGCTGCCTCGGTGTACTCGAAAGCTGAAAATTAAAAGGAAAAATATTATGGAATTACTCACCAGAGAATTAATTAAAGAACTCCTATCTGTAGACAGTACACCATGTCTTTCACTTTATATGACTACTCATAGAAGCCATCCTGAAAACCTTCAGGATCCGATAAGGTTTCAAAATCTCGTTAAACAATTAGAGGAATCCTTATTAGAACAATATTCAGCTTTCGATGTAAAGAAATTTCTTGAACCATTCGAGACGCTTGGCAATGACAAGGAATTTTGGAATCATACATTTGATGGACTTGCTGTTCTTGGTTCGACTGAATATTTCAAGGTTATAACGATACCGATTGCAGTTCAAGAATTTGCAGTTGTATCTGATAATTTTCATACAAAACCACTAAGAAGATATTTACAATCCGCTGACCGCTGCCATGTTCTGAGTTTAAGCCTTCATGATATACGATTCTTTGAAGGTAACCGTCATTCACTTGTTGAGGTAGAACTCCATCCTGATATTCCCAAAACTATAACTGAAGCACTTGGAGATGAATTAACCGAAAAGCATTCGACAGTCTCATCTTATGGCGGAGTCGGGGGAGAAAGCTCAAACATGCACCATGGTCATGGTAGTAATAAAGATGAAGTTGACAAAGATGCTGAGAGATTTTTTCGTATCATTGCCGGCGCTATTTATGAGTACTATTCAAAACCAACTGGATTGCCCTTGTTACTTGCCGCTCTGGCAGAACACCATAATCTTTTTCAAAAGGTAAACAAAAATCCATTGTTACTGCCAAAAGGCATTACAGTGAATCCTGAATCTATTTCAACAGATAAACTGAAAAAATTAGCATGGGAGGCGTTGCAGCCAAACTATTTACTTAAGATTCAAAATTTTACTGATAAGTTCGTGCAAGCAAAGGCAAATGGCATAGGCAGCGACAATATTGAGGAAGTGGTAGAAGCAGCAGAAGCTGGAAGAGTAGAGACAATTCTTTTAGAGGCGAATCGTGTAATTGCAAAGAGACTTAGAAATAAAAATACCGGTACTTTCAAACAAGCAGATTCAACACAACCAATATTAGACGACCTTCTTGATGATATTGGAGAATTAGTTACAAAGTTGGGTGGAAAAGTTATGATTATTCCATCGGAAAATATGCCAACTAAAACAGGACTTGCAGCAGTATTTCGTTATTGAAAAAAAATATTCTTTATATGATATACAAAAACAGCAGACATGATATTATGACCAAATACGGATTTTATATTAATCAACTTTTTTAAAAATTTTTTATAGACAATTATGAAAATTCAATTTAACACCGACAAAAATATAACTGGGAGTGAAGAACTCAAAATTTCGATGACAGCTTTAATATCGGAAGACTTAATAATGTATAGTGATCACATAACACGCCTGGAAGTCCATCTTTCAGATGAGGACGGCAATAAGCACGGACAGAACGATAAACGATGCATGATTGAAGCTCGTCTTGAAGGAATGCAGCCGATTGCTGTTACTAACCACGCACACACCCATGAACAAGCAGTAACAGGAGCCGTTGATAAGTTAAGGTCTTCTCTTAATACAATTCTGGGACGTTTGAGAAATCATAAATAACAGCTAAGAATCATCGGGTCTTTGAATTTCGGAATAGAAAAATATCAGAAAATGCTGTTCTTGTTTAAGACTAATATGTTTTCATAAATCAACCCAAAATAATAAGGAAAAGAAAAATGAATAAACCACTCAGTGAAAAAATACCTGTTATTGCCAGGGCAGAATATTTAGAAGTTGAACCCAACGTTCGTCTTCATCTAACTGATGCTGGTCAAGGGAAGCCCATCGTGTTAATACACGGTTGGCCATTAAGTGATGAAATGTACGAATACCAATACAACGATTTGATAAATAAAAACTTTCGTGTAATTGGTATTACGTTAAGAGGTTTTGGTAAATCCGATAAACCATACGGAGCTTATGATTATGATGTGCACGCATCGGATATAAAAAAAGTTTTAGATAAGCTGAAAATAGAAGACGCTGTTTTGGTTGGCTTTTCTATGGGAGGTGCTATTGTAATTCGTTTTGTGTCAACTTACAGTGGTGCTCATGTTTCTAAGATGGCTTTGTGCGGAGCAGCAGCACCGATTTGGACACAACGCAAAGGTTTTCCCTACAATCTTCCAGTCAGTGCGGTTGATGACTTAATCAAATTGAACTATAAAGACCGACCGAAGCTCTTATCAAATTTCGCAAAGATATTTTCCGCTACTGAAACCTCATTAAATGAGGGAATCGGTAATTGGTTGAATGGGATTTGTTTAAGTGCATCCTCTTATGCAACGGCTCAATGTTTAATTGCTTTGCGTGATACAGACCTGCGAAGTGATTTGGAGAAAATAAAAATTCCTACAGTGATTATGCATGGCAAAAAAGACAAAATATGTTCTTTTGATTTAGCAGAACAGATGAAAGTCGGAATTTCAAATTCACACATCGTTGCTTTTGAAAATAGTGGTCATAGTATGTTTCTCGAGGAAACTGAAAAGTTCAATGCAGAGCTAATCAAATTTGCAGAAGAATAAAATGAATGACTGAAAGTCAGCAAAGTCATACTGAATTTATTTTTAGAAATAAAAGCAAATAATAAATGATCTTATTGTGTTTTTGAGAAGGTTTTGATACTGTTATTCAGTCTGACTTAATTAAATGAAAAATATTATAGAAAGAGAAAAATATGAAAACCACTAAACTATTGAGTCCTTATGAACTTGGTTCCATCAAACTCAAGAATAAAATTGTCATGGCTCCCATGACTCGCTCTCGTGCAATCGGTAATATCCCGAACCAATTAATGGCAGAATATTATGAACAACGTGCTGCTGCCGGTCTTATCGTCACTGAGGGAACTTCTCCTTCACCAAATGGTCTCGGTTATAGCCGCATCCCAGGAATCTATAGCGATGAGCAAGTAGAAGGTTGGAAGAAAACCACAGAAGGTGTGCATTCCAAGGGTGGGAAGATATTTTTACAGCTTATGCATACCGGGCGTATCAGCCATCATGAAAACATGCCGAAAGATTCAGTGATTATTGCACCATCTGCCATTAAACCAAAAGGACAAATGTGGACAGATGCTCATGGATTACAGGATTTTCCAATCCCGACAGAAATGAGCATTGAAGAAATAAAACATACTAAGCAAGAATACATTACCGCAGCATCCAACGCTATTAAAGCGGGGTTTGATGGTGTAGAATTTCATGGTGCCAATGGTTATTTAATAGAAGAATTTTTGTCTCCGGGCAGCAATATAAGAAAAGATGACTACGGCGGCAGTATTGAAAACCGATGCCGTTTCCTTTTGGAAATAATTGAATCCGCAATTGAAGTGATTGGAAAGGATAGGATAGGTTTGCGCTTATCTCCGTATGGCGTTGCAAATGATATGCCTTACTATCCCGAAATTAATGACACATATAACTATCTTGCTGAAAAACTTAATAAACTGGGAATACTTTATATCCACTTAGTAGATCACAGCAGTATGGGTGCGCCGGAAGTTCCGCTCGAAATTAAAAAAATTATTCGTAAGGAATTTGAAAACACACTTATTTTAAGTGGCGGATATACAATGGAACTCGCTGAAAAAGAACTAGAAAGCGGAATTGCGAATCTTATCGCATTTGGTAAACCATTTATTAATAACCCCGATCTTGTGGAAAGATTTACAAATGATTGGTTGTTATCAAAAGAACTTGATAAGGATACATTTTATACACCCGGTGAAAAAGGATATACAGATTATTCCATAAACACTCATTAAGCTAATCGAACAATCTAATTTAATTAGAAATATAGCTCTAAAGTGCAACGACAAGTCAGTATGCAAACCTGCTTTATTTAGAGATTTGTCGAAATATTGATAGGCATGTCAGAGAATTGGCATCATTGCAAAAATAGTTTTTTTAATGGTGTCATAGTGAAAAAAAGAATTGCTTTACAGTTCTCTTTGTAGTTCACTTCAAAAATTTGACTATTTATAGAAGTAACTCACCCGGAAGTTGTTGTTCTCTTTTCATCCCTTTGCTTTATTGAACAATTCAAAATTTCTCGATATTATATCATGGCAATAGTGAAGTCTAATAAAATGATTTGGTCAGTTTTATTAATTATGACCAATTAAAAAATAATTATAAACGAAAGGAATTTGTTATGTCACAAAATACTAAAAGCGTAAAAGGATTTTTTATCGGGTTCTTGGCTGGTAGTGCTGTTGGAGCAGTAGTTGCTTTGCTAACTACACCTAAAAGCGGTGAAAATCTGAGAAAAGAAATAAAGCAAAAGTCCGATGAATACTTTGATGAAGTGGATAAGTATTTAGCCGAGACAAAGCATAATGCCGGAAGAGTGATAGAAGAAAGTAGAAGAAAATTTGCAAATATACTGCACGATATAAAATCAAAACCGGAAGCCATTTATAGGGATGCTGAAAGAGTCTTTAACGATGCAAAAGGAAAAACAATAGAAGTATTTAATTCCGGCAAGGAAATAGTCGAAACAGAAACCGAGAGATTGACGTCCTCGGTAAAAGCAGGAATAGATACCTATAATGATGAAAAAAAATAATAAAATAATAAAATGAACATAACGGAAATTTTAACAGTTATTTTGCTGATATCAGCTTCAGCTCTTTGTATTGCACTGATTTACTTTCATTTTCTGATTGCTAAATCGGTGCAAACAATTAGTTCGAAATTCGAGAATCTCTCAATCGAGATTAAGTTACTCGTCGATTCAGCTCTTGCGCTTTCCAAAAAAATTGATAATGTAACAAATGAAATTGATTCTCAGCTAAAAGTCTCGAGATCGATTGTTAGCGATGTCAGAGAATTTGCAGATAAATTGTTGAGTGTAGAAACCAAAATTCGAGATGGTATTGTCGAAGCTGTTGTTCCTTTAGCGAAAAACTTCCGAGCTTTGGGTAAAGGTGTTGGTTCATTCTGGAAAAACTATAAAAAGTAAGTCGACATCCGTCTTTTTTAGATAAGAATCTTGTTATTAATAGTAAATAATTTTCATTATGAGTTTTCACATAGATTAATTAATAAAGTCAGGTAGGAAGTTATGGAAATCATTGGAACACTCATTATTGGTTTAATTGCCGGTTTTGTTGCAAAATTGTTACTGCCGGGTAAAGACCCCGGTGGTTGTATAATTACTATGCTGCTAGGTGTTGCAGGCGCTTTTGTCGCAACTTATCTTGGCCAATTTTTGGGGATCTACAAACAGGGCGACACTGCCGGCTTTATAGGCGCTGTCATAGGTTCAGTAATTATTCTATTAATGTACCGGCTATTTCTTAAGAAGAAATAGTTAGATGCTAGATGGATGTTTATATTGGTGTAGGCTACTCACCCGAACGATGTAGTTCATTTTTCATCCCTTTGCTCGATTGTACAACTCTGAATTACTCCCTATCATATCGTCGTAATCAAAAGACGATTGTTGAGATATCATTGCAATGAAATAAATTGGAAATCCTTTTAAGCGAAGTACAAAAAGAATATTTCATTAGCAGATATAAAGATTAATAAACATATCAAGAAAGGAAAATATTTATGTCACTTATATCATTAGTAATCGTATTAATTGTTGTGGGTATTCTGCTCTGGCTGATCAACAGGTTCATACCAATGCAGCCCACCATCAAGAAAATTTTAAATGCAGTAGTAATTATTATAGTAATTCTCTGGCTGCTGAGTGTATTCGGAGTGATTGACAGTCTTGATACTATTCGTATTGGATAGTGTTAATTGGATGCAAAGAGTCTTTCTATTATTTGGACAGAATATTTGATGGCAAGTTGCTATTAGCTGAATACTCATAAACTAAAGAATCATGGTAAATGATACAGTTGAATAGCTGCAACCATAAGTGTACACGGGAATTCCCAAGATTTAAAAATATTAAAACAAGGTAAGGTGAATATTATGGCAGAAATTAAAATTGAGAAAAAAAAGTCGGTTTGGTTATTGGTGTTACTCATATTCGGCGTAACTGCAGTGCTTCTTTATCTATTATCGCTTAATGATGGAAGCCAAAAAATGGATAAAATTCCGGAAACTACCGATCTATTAAGCGTAAACGAAAACTTAGCAACTGTTAATGCATTTGTTGTTTTTGTAGAATCAGATAGTAATAAGATGACCCTTGATCATGCATATACAAATGAGGCGCTGTTAAAATTAGTCGAAGCTACAAATGCAATAGCCGATGAGGTTGGCTATGATATCAAGGCAGATATCGACCAAGTTAAAGAATATGCAGAAATTATTACGGTAGAACCCTACGAAACCACACATGCTAACAACATAAGAAAGGCAGCCGATATTTTAACCAACATATTACAAAATATTCAGCAAGCAAAATATCCGGGGTTATCAAATGAAGTTGTACAATTAAGAAATGCTTCCTCGTCAATTAATCCTGATGTACTTACTCTTGATCAGAAAGATGCTGTTAATTCTTTCTTTAGCTCGGCTGCAGACTTGCTCAAAAAAATGAATTAATAAATTTAAAAAAGGAATTAACATTATGCCTGATCAAACAAAGAATCTTTTTTACTTAGAAGAATTAACCGATTATAAAGTAGCCGATGATTACTGTGATGTAAGAGGTTGGGCAGTTATTGATGCCGATAATCGTAACATTGGTAAAGTAACTAATTTGCTAGTAAATAAAATAGCCGAACGTGTTGTGTATCTTGATGTTGAGGTTGACAAAACTTTGATACAAGACGGATATGACACTTATCAAGTTCCGGTTAGCGAAGGTGTACATGGATTTATTAATAAGGATGGTGACGATCATCTTATTGTACCGATAGGGATGGTTAGTCTGGATGAAGAAAATAAAAATGTACTCACAAACCAAATTGATTATACAACTTTTGCTAAAGCAAAAAGATTTAACAAAGTGGATGTAATTGATGCGGATTATGAATTGATCTCGTTTCGTCATTACCTCGGAAATGACCCTGTTGAAAGTGTTAACTGGGATAATAAATTTTATGAGCGCAAAGAGTTTAACAACACTTTACTCGGCAAAAGAATCGATAAATCTTAAACTGGAATTATTAAGAATGTTTCATGAGATGATTTTATTTTGTAAAACCATTGCCATAGATGAGTCGCTTCGTTTGAAAATAGAGAATTGCGATTACCATTTACAAAGTGAGTAAAGATTATAATGGAACTGACTTTTTTCCTTAAGGGCATTATAATTGGTTTTGCGATGGCAATACCCGTTGGACCAATTGGAATTCTCTGTATCCGTAAAACGCTCACTGAAGGCAGGTTACGCGGACTCGTTATCGGTTTAGGTGCAGCCACGGCAGATTTACTTTACGCGTGTATTGCCGCTTTTGGACTAACAGTTATTGCAGACACCCTTAATAGTCAACGAATATGGATTCGTCTTGTTGGCGGAGCACTTCTACTATTTCTCGGAGTAAGAATATTTCGTGCGCAACCCAAAGATCCCAAAATTCATATTAACGGTACCGGAATGCTGAGATCCTATCTTACTACAATTTTCCTTACCCTTACAAATCCGGTAACCATATTTGCTTTTATTGCGATATTTGCTGCATTAGGTTTAGCAGAAGGACTCAGTTATTTATCAGCAACATTACTTGTCCTTGGTGTTTTTATTGGTTCTACTTTATGGTTTGTTCTTCTTAGTTCAGGTGTTACTCTATTCAGAAACAAGTTGGATATTAACGGTCTCCGTTGGGTTAACAAAATTGCCGGAGTTTTAATAATTATTTCCGGCTTTATTGCCGTGGGAAGTTTATTGTAAATTTAGATACCTCATAAACAAATATTTAATATTACTGCATCTTCAAAAACTGTTTTATCTCGTATAATTCTAGCACCTTATAGATGTAGTTCCCTTTTCACACCTTTGACCGATTGTTTTAACAATTCCCTCTATATAACTTCCTCCAAGCTGAGTAGAAAAATCATTGTGATTTTCACTTACAGACGTTTGATCGAAAAAATGGAATAAAAACCAAAATACTCATATTCAAAAGTATAACAATCATATTTGACTGAAAGAGACGCTGAATGTTTGAAACAATAACTTCATTTATGGAAAGTATTATTATCAATTTTCGGTTTACGGATTTTATTGATATTACTATAGTCACAATTATTTTATACTTCGTTTTCAAGTGGTTTCGGCAACAAACATCCAAAAATATAATTATTGGGATATTTCTGTTACTTCTTACTTTTATTCTATCTCAAAAATATAACCTCTATCTTACATCTATATTCTATCAGGCAGGATTTACAGTATTATTAGTTGCGTTAGTTCTAATTTTTCAACAAGATCTTCGACGAATGTTTGATAAGATTTCCGCATGGAGTTTCAAAAA
>CAYLVF010000013.1:14618-17045 GCA_964387045.1 uncultured Melioribacter sp.
CCCCGTGCAGTCTTTGAGCAAGTTCCTATAATTGTTGATGAGCTGGTTGAAACAATTTCACAATTAGCTAAGGATAAAATTGGTGCGTTAATTATTATTAAAGGACGCGAGCCGATTCATCACCATGTAAGGGGTGGAATTGAATTAAATGGCAAGATCAGTCTACCGCTTTTGGTTAGTATTTTTCATCACGATACACCAGGGCACGATGGTGCACTAATAATTGAAAATGGTATTGTTACCAAGTTTGGTGTTCACCTTCCACTTTCAACGAATTTACAAGAAGTAGGGCAAAGTGGAACACGTCATACTGCGGGATTAGGTTTAGCCGAACTTTGTGACTCGGAAGTTATTATTGTTTCCGAAGAAAGAGGTACAATTACAATTGCAAGCCAGGGTAAACTCGTTCTCATTAAATCAGCAGTTGATCTTAAAGAAAGACTAACACTTTTCTTTAAACAAACCGGTTATTTTGGAACCATTGTTAAAAAAAGAAATCTTGTTACAGGTTACCTCAGTATAAAAGTTTTTGCATTGTTTACGGCAATACTGCTATGGCTTTTATTTGCATTTCGTGTTGAGACAATACAAAGAACTTTCGAAGTACCTATTGAGTATCGTAATATTCCCGATACATTGTTGTTGGACAGTGATCGTCCATCCAAAGCTAAAGTTAATCTTACCGGACCGGAAAGAAGTTTTGATACTGAAAGTGAGAATATTGTTATTTCTCTAGATATGGCTAATGTTAAACCGGGTTTACAGCAAGTGGTTATTACAAGCGATGATATAAATGGAAGCATAAATTTATTGGTTGAACAAATAAATCCGCAAACACTCGAAATCATAATTTATAAATTAACCCATGCTATTCTACCTGTGAGTATTACAACAACTGGGAAATTACAAAGTGGTCTTAAATTAATCGAATTAACAACCGAACCCAAATCAGTTAACGTGCTTATTGTGGAAGGGAAAATTGGTCTGATCGATAAACTAAAAACCGAATTGCTTGATCTGAAAGAAATAAGTGAGAGCGGAGTCTTCAGTCTTCGTCTTATTATTCCGGAGTATGTAAAACTTATTTCCGACGATGAAAAAGTTGTTACAGTCTCTGTTAAAGTTAAGTAACCGGTTAGAATTAATTTCACCTTCTATAAATTTTAAAGTATGGTCATCTCGACTGCCTTAGCTAAAACTTATGCGACACTCTCTTCAAGCAAAGAGGTTTTAATTCCTAACCCAAAAGATGTAGTTCCTTTTTCACACCTTTGCCCGATTGAATTACCCTCTCCATATTTATAACTTTTTTCAAGTTCAATAGAAATATTAGTTCGATTACATTAAGAAGTATTCGATAAAATATCATTCTATTTACTGTTTGAGATAAACAACTGATTTGTCGATGAACATTCGTGGGAATTAGTCATGAAAAATATTATTAAACTTTTTTTACCGTTTTTAGTTTTCTCTTTTGTGATTATTGCATGCAGTACGGTAGCGCTGACAGGAAGAAATCAATTAAATATTATTCCCAGTTCCGAAATGCTCGCGGCAAGCTTCCAGCAGTATAATGAATTTATGCATGCTAATAAAACTAGCACCGATGCAAACAATACTAGAATGGTTAAGAGAGTTGGCTTGAACATTCAGAACGCAGTACAAAGATATTTTGCAGCCAATAATATGACTGACAGACTAGCCGGGTATAGCTGGGAATTTAATCTAATTGAGAGTCCTGATATAAACGCATGGTGTATGCCGGGCGGTAAGGTAGTTGTTTATACGGGCATTCTTCCCTTCACACAAAACGAAGGTGGTCTTGCGGTTGTTATGGGACACGAAATAGCGCACGCTGTTGCAGATCATGGCAGCGAAAGAATGAGTCATGTTTTGTTAACTCAACTAGGCGGAATGGCTTTATCCGAAGCGTTGAGTTCACAACCCCAGCAAACAAGTAGTTTGCTGCTTGGATTATATGGAATAGGTGCACAAGTAGGAGTTCTCCTCCCTTATAATAGAACCCAAGAAAGTGAAGCTGATAGACTCGGATTGATATTTATGGCAATGGCAGGATATAATCCAAGCGTAGCGGTTAATTTTTGGGAAAGAATGGCAGCCGAAAAACAAGGACAAGAACCGATCGAATTTTTGAGTACTCATCCCTCTGATAGAACTAGAATTGAAGATATAAAAAAGCATCTGCCGGAAGCTATGAAATATTTTAAAAAATAAATACTGTTGTGTGAAATAGAAATGGATTTAATAAAACTGTTAAAACAGTTCGAAAATTTAAGTTCCTTTTCTCTAACCAACGATTTAAGTGTGTGTGTGGCATAACTGTCATTCTGAATGTAGCGGAGCGAAATGAAGAATCTCACCCATTATGAATTGAGATTTTCAGCAATTTTTAGGTGAGATTCCTCT
>CAYLVF010000014.1:0-16589 GCA_964387045.1 uncultured Melioribacter sp.
GCGTTCAATTTTTTGCTGTCGGGTTACTTGGTGAAATTATAGTTCATAACACACCGCGGCAAGAAGATTACAGCATCAAAGAAAAAAGATAATTTTTATAATAATGTCTTCCTACCAATATATTTTTTCCGTTATTGTTCCCACATACAATAGGTCTAATGAAGTAAGTGAGCTTCTAAATTCATTAGTTAACCAAACTTTGGATGCTTCTCTTTTTGAAATTATTATTGTCGATGATGGCTCAACCGATCATACGGAATCGGTTGTTGCAAATGTAAATTTAAATACATCTCATAACGTCACGTTTTTAAAACAAGATCACAAAGGTCCGGGCGAAGCACGTAATTACGGCATGAAAGAAGCAAAAGGCGAATATTTACTTTTTATAGACAGCGATTGTATTGCAGATGAAAATTGGCTTAGTGCATATAAAATAGCATTAGAAGAAAAAAAACTAAAACCAGCAGGATTTGGTGGTCCCGATAAAGTGCTTCCCAACTTTTCGCCTGTTCAAAAAGCAATTGATTATTCAATGACATCATTTATAACAACCGGCGGAATACGCGGTCATTCTAAAAAAGGAATTTCAAAATATTACCCGCGCAGTTTTAATATGGGTGTTAGAAAAGATGTTTATGAAAAAATAGGCGGAATGGGAAAACTTCGTCATGGTCAGGATATTGAGTTCAGTCATAGAATTTTATCAACCGGTGAACCTGTAATAAAAGTTGATGACGCTGTTGTCTATCATAAAAGAAGAATGTCTATCAAAAAATTCTTCCGGCAAGTTTTTAACTGGGGCGTTGCAAGAATTAATCTTTATAAAATTGATAAAGGTATGCTTGAGTTTGTTCACTTCTTCCCTGCCATTGGAACTTTAACTGCATTGTTGATATTAATTTTTACAATTCTGTATCCAAGTATATTTATCTGGTTTATTTTATTTGGTGTCTTTGTGTTAATTGCAATGGGTATTCACGGTGTAATTAAGTACAAAGATTTCCGTACGTTTTTTTATATACCGATTATTGTCCCTACTCAAATATTCGGTTATGGTTTAGGATTTATAACTGCATTTATAAGAAGAATAATATTCAAGCAAGGTGAGTTTACGGGGTTTGTAAAAAAATATTATAAGTAATTAAAAGTATATAAATTCCATTCAGTCAATCATCAAATCAGTCTATCGAATTGAAAGACTGAAGATTGTGTGAATGAATGATTGTGTGATTGAGTAAATTGAAAAAAGTATTAATAATAACATATTATTGGCCACCGGCGGGTGGTCCCGGTGTTCAAAGAGTACTTAAGTTTGCTAAGTACTTACCGGAATTCGGTTGGCAGCCGATTATTTTAACAGTAGAAAACGGTGAATATCCTGCAATTGATGAAAGCCTGCTCGATGAAGTTCCCCCAAATATAAAAGTCTATAAGACAAAATCATTTGAACCGTTCAACTTATATAAGGGTGTAACAGGATATAAGGGCAATATACCCACACATGTTTTAAGTAATAGTGAAAATGAAAATTTCTTACAAAAAATATCTAAATGGGTTCGTGCAAATATATTCATTCCGGATGCAAGAGTTGGATGGATCCCTTCAATTATAAAAGAAGGGTTAAGAATAATCGATATTGAAAAACCGGATATAATATTTAGTTCATCACCACCGCATTCATTACAAATTGGTGCGATGAAATTGGCAGTAAAATCCGGATTGAAATGGGTCGCTGATTTTCGTGATCCATGGACTGACGGGTTTTGGCAGCAAGAATTAAAACGCACCCGTTATGCAATTAAGAAAGACACGGTTTATGAATTGAGTGTTTTAAAAAAAAGTAATTCGGTAATTACTGTTAGTCAATCAATAGCCGATCTATTGAACAAAAAAGTTGTTAATAAATATTTCCCAATTCCGAACGGTTATGATAAATCTGATTTTGAAGGATTCGAGAAGCAACGCAATGATATTTTTAAAATTGTCTATGCCGGAAGTTTACGTAAAAGTCAAATACCTTATAATTTTTTTGAAGCAATAAACTCTCTTAAAGTGCAAAATAGAATTAAAAAACTTGAGGTTAATTTCATTGGAACGATTCACCCGGATGCAATTAACTTGATTAATGAAAGACATTTGGCAGACATGGTTAAACTCAATAATTATATCCCTCATTCCGAGTTGATAAAAGAAATAGTTAATGCCGATATGCTGTTGTTATCAATCCCTAATACTCAAAAGAGCGAAGGAATATTAACCGGTAAATTATTTGAATATATCGCCGCAAAAAATTTCATACTTGGCTTCGGTCTAAAATATGGTGATGCGGCGAAAATAATTAACGAATTGAATTGCGGCATTATGTTCGATTTCTCGGACAATCCTGAAGAAGTAATTCTTGAGAAATATAACGATTGGCTTGACGAAAAAAACTCACTTGTTGAAAATGATTCCGAAAAATATACACGTAAAAATCTCACAAAAAAATTAAGCGAAGTTTTTGAATCTGTTATATGAGCCTAAAGAAAAAAATATTTATGCTGAACAAACTTGTAGTAGATATTCGATCACCGAAGAAGCATTATGATATATCCGACGACATGCATTCACAACAACTTGGTTATTATTACTTCGTATTTAGAGAAGAACTTGTTGCTTCCGGGAAAAACCAAAGACTTATTAAACAGTTCGACGAAAACGGAATACCTATCAACACAACTTACATTGATGTAGCAAATAAAGAATATGTTTATTTCCCTATATCAATCGGACAGATGGGGCTAGCTGTTTTTCATACTTATTTGAACTCGAATAATGAATCGGACAAAAACAGATTCCTAAAATTTGCCGATTGGTTTGCAGATTCGAAGAACTATGATTATTCCGATGACTTAGGCATTCGATGGTTAACGGATGTATCATTACCTCAATATAAAAATCCGGGTCCATGGCAATCTGCTTTTTCTCAAAGTCGCGGTATTTCAATTTTACTTCGTGCTTTCCAATTAACCGGAAATGATAAGTATACTCAAATTGCAGAACAAGCATTAACAAGTTTTAAAATTCATGTTGATAAAGGAGGAGTTACTGCGCTCACTGAGTTCGGACCTTTTTATGAAGAATATACTGCTTCGGTTCCAACTTTAGTATTAAACGGGATGATATTTGCTCTTTGCGGAATTTATGATTTTGTTAGAGTGTTCCCTCATAATAAAACAGCTAAAAAAATATTTGATGATGGAATTAAAACTCTTGAAAATATTCTTCCGCAGTACGATATGAAGTTTTGGTCGAGGTATAATCTTTGTAAAGCTTATTGGTATCCTTCCGTTGACCCCGCCACTATTGGATATCAACGACTTCATGTTAACCAACTCGAGATGCTGTACAAGTTAACCGAAAAGAGTATCTTTAAAAAATATTTTGAAATTTTTTCTAAGCAAGACAATCTGTTGAACGCATTAAAGATGTATAAAGTGAAATTAGCTGCTCTTAAAAAAATTGGAAGGTTGTAATTTTCGATGGCGGAGAAACACTATTCTGAACAAATAGATTTTACGAATTCTTATTTAATCCCATATCTTGAAAAATATATCCCGGATTTATATAAGTGCAGTATTTTAGAAGTCGGTTGTGCCGAAGGGGGATTTGTAAAGGTACTCCATGATAAAGGAGTTAAGATTAAGGGAGTAGAGCTGGAGCAAAGTCGAGTTGATACTGCCAAAATTAAAGCTCCCGAACTAGATATAATTCAAGCAGATATTACCGACCCCGAAATAGCGGATAAATTAAAACACAAATATGATTTAATTGTTATGAGAGATGTAATTGAGCATATACCTAATCGAGATGCGGCATTTAGAAACTTGTTTAATCTACTTAACAGTAACGGTTATTTGTTTATTACATTCCCGCCGCGGTTCTCCGGTTTTGCCGGGCATCAGCAAAACGGCAAATCGATTTATAGATTTATTCCTTATCTTCAATTGCTGCCAAATTTTTTAATTAAATTATTGGGTACGTTGTTCGGTGAGAGTGATGAATTAATCAAGCATATCATTGAAAATTACAAAATTGGTCTGAGTGTAAATAAGTTTGAATACTTTTACAAAAAATATTCATTTAAAATTGTTAAGAAAGATTTGTTTCTGTTTAGACCTATTTATAAAATTAGATTTGGTATCAATCCATTAAGAGTGCCGGGTATTCCAATATTTAGAGAGTTCATAGCATTCGGATGCGAATGTTTATTAAAGAAAAAAGTTTAAGAAGGATATATGAGCAAGAAAAAAACAACAATTAAACGAATTAAAGAAAACAAAAGTTTTTTGGACAACTTAAAAACTTATCACGAATATCTCATACTTGTAGTTCTATTACTTATTCCTCTCTTCATATTTAACTCTCCTTATATTCTCGAAGGGAAAGAACCCGCCGGATCGGATGTGATCGGTTCCAAGGGAAATACAAACTTGTATTTGAAGTATGAAGAACTAACCGGCGAGACTGTTTTTTGGAATCCCTCATTGTTCGGCGGTATGCCGATGTACAATAGGATTTCTCCTACTTCTATTCATGTTGATTCCTTGATTGTTCTTCTTACCAACATCTTAAAACATTTCTTCTGGTACTTTCTTCTTGGTGGTATTGGTTTGTTTCTTTTTCTTCGGCAGATTAAAATTCCCTGGTATGCATCCGCCGTTGTTGCCGCTGCATTTATTATGCTGCCTGATTGGCAGGCTTTGTTGGGACACGGACACTTCTCAAAATTAAGAGCTATAATGGTGATACCCTGGGTACTTTTTACGCTTGATTATTTTTTAGAAAAGAAGAGTTGGTTTAGTATTGGATTATTTGCTTTAGCTTTTTCATGGCTTGTTAGAACCCACCATTATCAAATTGTTTTTTATGGAATTATCATTCTTGTTTTTCTGTACGCTTATCCGATAGTTAGATTAGTAATCGATAAAAAATACAAAGAGTTTTCCGGTGTCCTGTTAAAACTAGTGATTGCCGTTATTTTAACTGTAATTACCTCAGCTCAACCAACCCTGGCAACAAATGAATATGCGGAATATTCCACACGCGGAGGCAACCCGGTTCAACTTGGTGATCAAGCCGAAAGTGCTGCAAGAACCGGGGGTGTAAGCTTTGAATATGCAACCCGCTGGTCATTAGCACCGAGAGAAATTATTGACTTTTTTATTCCGCGTTTTACCGGCGGTACTTCGGGAGAAATTTACGACGGAGATAAACATTCACAAATAAAAGGTCAGCAAGTACCCGGTTATTGGGGCGAAATGCCTTTTACAGAAAATTACAAATCGATGGGAATGATATTATTTCTCTTCGCATTGTTTGGATTAGTTTATTATCGAAAAAATTCATTGGTAATCTCCCTTGGTATTTTTATCGGGTTTTCAATTTTACTTGCACTTGGAAGACATTTTCCCGCTCTTTATAATTTGTTTTATGAGTACGTTCCTTACTTTTCTAAATTCAGAGTGCCTGTAATGTTTGCACATATTACGTTCATTGCAACATATATACTTGCCGGGTTCGGGTTAAAAGCTTTCTTTGAGGAATTAAAACAAAAAGATTACAAACAAATTGCTATTGTCTTCGGCGGGGGTATCTTATTTCTTATAATTATCTTGATGATGAAAGGTTCTTTCGCGTATATCGGACCAAATGAAGCTGGAAGATACAATCCTCAGACTTTGGAACTGATAAAAGATATAAGAATGGAATTCTTAACTGAAGACACTATCCGTGTCTTAATCCTTGTAGCATTGACAGGACTAATTGCATTGGGATATATATTTGGAAAGATTAGAAAAGAAATTGCTTTGGTTGGAATATTGTTGTTAGTCGGAATTGAATTGTTCTGGGTTACAAACAGGCAAGTATCCAAACTTGATTTTATAGATGAAACTCAATTAGAACAAGTTGTATTTCGTGAGACGGCAATAACAAAAGCTCTGCAATCACAAAATGATAATATGCGAGCATTGGTTATCAGTAATGATTTTCAAAGTAATTACTATGCTTATTTTTATCCGACTATAAACGGCTACAGTGCAATCAAACTGCAGGTGATACAGGATATTATCGATCACAACTTATTTAAATTTCCCACACAAGACAGATTAAATTGGAACGTGATCAATATGCTCAACGGTAAATATATAGTAAGTTCAACTCCTCTGAATTACCCGTTTCTTCAAAAAATTACTGAGGCTCAAGAACGGAAAGAAATATTGTACCTAAATAAAAATGTTCAGCCCAAAGCTTGGTTTGTAAAAGAAATTAAATCATTCGACTCTCCTGAAAACTTAGTTTTATTTATGAATGATTTCTCTTTCGATCCGGATAGTATTGCTTTGCTGGTGAATCCCTCACTTGAAAAACATAATTTTACGGGAGGAGGCAGCATAGAGGTAATAGATTATACCCCCAATACAATTGAGTTGAGCATCGCAACAGACAGCGAGCAGTTTCTTGTGTTATCGGAAGTTTATTATCCCAAAGGCTGGTATGCTGTTACGAGTGACGATAAAGAACTAATTATAGAAAAGACAAATCATATACTTCGTGGAGTAAAGGTTCCGGCAGGTAACTATACATTAACTTTTTACTTTGAACCGCAGACTTACTATACAAGTATGAAATTAGTATGGGCAGGAAATATTATATTAATTTTCTTAATTATCGGGGGATACTTTTTTGAAAGGAAGAAAAAACCGGTTAGTGATAGTAAATAAACTTTGAATCTTTTTATCACCAGGACCCGGAAACTTTAAATTTTCTGATAACATATTTTGAACCAAAAAACGTGGTTAAATAATACAAAATTGTTTTCCAGTGAAGCTCTGCTTTCAAAAAATAGAAGCGGGCTTTTTTCATTTCTCCTTTTATATAATAATACCTCGCTCTTGTGCCATGAATTTTTTTGTAAGCTCGTCTAACTTCCCTCGGATATTCATCGGCATAAACTTCTATAGCCATTAGTGAATAATAAAAATCCTTAATTCTATATGACTCATTATACGAAAGGTTAATATCATTAATATACTTGAAGTAGAGTGATTCACAAATTTCCAAGGAATGATTTTTATTGAACAATCTTAAGACCCAGTCATAATCAACCATTCCGAAAACTTCTTCAAAGATATTATTTTTTAGTTCTGAAGAAAATAATATTCCTCCCAAGTAAGCATTTTGTCTGTCGGATGATTTCATTAACTTCTTTTTGAAGGTTACATCTTTACCGAACATTACATATTTATTAGAGTCATTCGGTTTACGCACATAATCAGCTTGAGTATTTGTGTAATTATTAATTAACGTATAACCGGAAGTTATTATCGGTGCTTTATCAACATACTTAAGTTGTGTAATGATTTTGTGAGATTTCCACCGATCATCGTGATCCATAATGCATATGTAATCGCCGGTTGCTGCTTTAAGACCGATGTTTCTCCCTTTATTGGGACCGCCGGAATTTCTACCGGTTGTTAAAAAGTCGATATTGTTACGGGATAAGATTTCCTTTGTCTCGTCTGTTGAACCGTCATCAACTACGAGTAACTCCAACGTGAAATCTTTATTCATCCCTTCTTGATTGAATATCGAATCCAATGCTTGTTGTAAAAATTTTGCTGAGTTGTAGGTGGTTAATATTACGGAGATTTTTTTGATGTTGATTACCGATTGTTAATTTTCTTGTAAATCAATTCTTAAATACTATGGCAGTCAAATAGCCCGGATGTTTTACTTTTTTAGTCGTATAATTTTGTCAACAAATATAGTATTTTCGATACTAAATTATAAGTTGTGCTGTATGCTTTTAGTATAACAACTATGTATAATCTATTATACGGCAGTACTGGCTTTTAACTCAATTTTTATTTTTAACAAACCACATACTTTTGAATGCTCGACAAAATTAAAAAAACTGTAAAGCAGACAATCATTTACAGCTTAGGTAATGTTTCCACTAAACTTGTCGGTTTGTTATTACTGCCGTTATATACCTCCCAGTTGACTACTTCCGAATATGGAATTCTAAGTATCATCGAAATAACTTCGCAGTTGCTTCTTATCTTTTTCTCTTTCAGTTTGGCTCAGGCAATGTTAAGATGGTCCTCTACCGAGAAGGATAAAGAAAAAGATAAATCAATTATTTTTTCTGCATTCGTTGCACTTGTAGTTATTTCAATTGCACTGTTTATTTTATTGATTCCCATGAGGGAGAGCTTTTCAATTCTCATCTTCGGAAATGAAAAATTTGCAAGTTATTTTTATCTGCTCGTAATGTGGTCTTCGCTGGGTATAATCAATCGTCTTCCCGAGTCTTTACTTCGTCTTCGCGAAAAAGCCGTATTCTATTCCATATTAATGGTTTCAAAATTTTTCATAATTCTTATTGCAAATCTATATTTACTGCTGGTTAAGGAAATGGGAATCGAAGGCATTGTCTTGAGTCAGATAGTAGGTGAGATTTTCTTATTAACTCTTTCGTTCCCTTTTATACTTAAGAACATGAAGCCCGTGTTTTCTTTTGCCGTTCTTAAAGAGATGTTTGTATATGGATTTCCCCTCGCACTAGCCGGAGCCGCTAATTTAATACTGGGCTTTGGTGATCGTTATATTATTGCATATTATCTTTCGTTTGCGGGTGTCGGTATTTATTCACTTGCGCAGAAAATAGCGGGCGTAATCACTGTTTTTATCCTTCATTCTTTTCAACAGGGGTTTATACCAATAGCTTTTAAGATGTTCAATGAAGAAAATTCTTCACGATATTTTTCCAAAGTACTTACTTACTTCACGATGTTTTTGGTTTTATCCGCACTCGGTCTCTCTCTTTTTAGTGAAGAATTATTAATATTCCTAACCACACCGGTTTATTACGAAGCATATAAGCTTGTTCCGTTTATTGCTTTAGCAATGGTTGTAAAAGGAATTAATATTTTATTTACTCTTGGTTTCGATTATGCAAAAAGGACAACAACTTACGCGGTAATATTTATATTGGGAACAGTTTTAACGGTAGGCTTAAACATTATACTAATACCCATCTTCGATATTTACGGAGCTGCTTACGCAATGTTAATTTCTTATACGGTAATAGCCGCTTTTTCATTTTATTACTCGCAGAAATTATTCCCTATTAAATATGAGTTTGTTAAGATTGCACAGATGCTCATCGTTGGTATAGTTCTTTATTTGGTTGGATATTTTTTGCCGGCGATGAATATTGTAATAAAGATTGGTCTCAAGTTTATTCTGCTAATTTCATTACCGTTCATTTTATACATATTCAATTTCTATGAAGAAATAGAACTATTACGATTAAAACAATCGTGGGTTAAGTGGAGAAATCCTATAAACTGGAAAAACAATTTGAAGAAAATAAATCTATAATTTATTAAACCGCTTTTAACTTCTCGGTTCTATCGGCAATTTTAATTTTTTCGATAAGCTCGTCAATATCCCCTTCCATAATTTCGGAAAGATTATACAACGTTAAACCAATGCGATGATCCGTAACGCGATTTTGCGGAAAGTTATAAGTCCGAATTTTATCGCTTCTATCACCACTCTTAACCATTGTTTTTCTCTGTTGTGCAATACTACTATTCTGTTCCTGGAGTTTCATATCATATAGTCTTGCCTTCAACACTTTCATCGCTTTCTGTCTATTCTTAAGTTGAGATCTTTCATCTTGACATTGAACAACTAAACCTGTCGGAAGATGAGTTATTCTTATTGCTGTTTCAACTTTATTAACATTTTGTCCGCCTGCGCCACCGCTTCTGTAAACATCAATACGCAAATCACCCGGGTCCACATCAACTTCAACATCTTCAGCTTCCGGTAGAACCACAACCGATGCCGCGGAGGTGTGGACTCTTCCGCTCGCTTCAGTCTCCGGAACGCGTTGAACTCTATGAACACCGCTTTCGAATTTTAAATTACCGTAAACTTCGTATCCCGTTATATTAATTACCGCCTCTTTGACCGCCCCCATAGCGCCTTCGTTTAAGTCAATAAGTTCATACCGCCAGCCTTTAATTTCCGCATACCGGGTATACATTCGTAAAAGATCGGCGGCAAAAAGACCTGCTTCGTCTCCGCCTGTACCTGCTCTAATTTCCATAATAGCCGGCTTGTCATCAGCCGGATCTTTCGGGATCAATAAAAATTTAATTTTCTCTTCAAGTTCTTCACGCCTATTCTCTAATTCTTCCATTTCCGATTCTGCTATTTCGATCAATTCACTATCTGAAGAATTTAATATTTCTTTATTGCCTGTAATATTGTTCAATACGGATTTATATTGGTTGTACGCAGCAACAATATCAACTAAACTGCTTCGCTCTTTACTCAGTTTAATTAGTTTTTCTTGATCGGATAAATTAGCAGGGTCGGAAAGTTGTTCATTTATCTTATCGAATTTAGCTTTTACTTCTTTTAACTTATCAAATAATTCCATTAATGCCTCAAAAATAGGATTCAAATATAGCAAAGTTGATTTCCAAAATCTAAGCTGACCTTTACGTAAGCCGTCTTAATAAATTCATATATTCAATTTGTATTTCGAGCGGGGGTAGATTTTCGGAAATGTGTTTATCGAAATCTGTTATTTCATGCATATCAATCATGCTGTTTAATGCAGTAAACATAGCCTGTTCGGGATAATCAGTATCTCGCAAATAATGAATTAATTTCAATGTCTTAAATGCATCAAACCATATTTTTTTTTGATGTTTCAATTGTTCCAATGTTTTTGAGTTATCAATTATTTTCTGCTGATCGTATTTAAAATTATTTATTATCAAGTATTCATATAGTGAATTAGAGATTGATTTTGCTTTAACAAGTAATTCCTCCGGGGAAATCAAATCTTCGCTAAAATATTGTCTTAAAAAATCTCTTAATACAACAAACGATTTGGGATTATAAAGAACATATTCGTCACGTATTTTCTCATAGAAACGAGTCATCCGTTGACCGGTACCGAATGGTACCCGCCAGGACTTTCGTGATGATGGATAAACAGTAGTCGTATCTATAGAAACGACCTCCTTAAGTTTTGCTGCTTTCTCTAAAAAGTAAAAATCTTCGCCCGCTTTCTTTTTGTTCATTCCGCCGATTTTTACGTATGTAAGAGGGTCTAAAGCAATGCACGAACCAATTGAATGATAAGCGTAAGGTGACTTTGCGAATTTTAATCCCAGCACATAATAACGAAGGAATATTTCGTAGTTTATTATTGCTTCGTTATCAAGCCTATGTTCATATTTAATTACCGCTGTATTACATTTATTTTCAAAATACTTTTGTATTTCGGTTAGGTAATTCGTACCAACTTCACAATCGGCATCTAAACATACAATAGCATTTCCATTATGAGAATAATTAAAATAAAGCAGAGCTTGATCCATTCCAATTTTTCTAGCAAGTCCAACCCCGGCATCTTTTGCCGGTAAAGTATTTCCCTTTGATGATGCATCAATAAAGTCGATATTTAACCCATACCGATTAGGTTTGTTTTTTAATTCTTTCAAATAATTTATCGTGAACATGTTGTTTTCAATTACTTCGTTGGAACTTACCTCAGAGTTGTTTACAACAAATAAAATAAGTGTTTTCTCAATTGATAATTTTTCATTTTCAGATAACGCTTTTAGAAGCATGGGAATATTTTCAAATTCCTTGATGGCGGGAACCACTACTATTATTTGATAACTTTTTTCTATATCATAATTCAACCAATTATCTAAGGCTCTTTTTTTTATGTATGTTTCAACCTGTTTTGGAAGCTTGCTTCTCATCGTTAACTGCCGGAGTATTCTTTTTCAATTAATGTTTTTGCTTGATTAAAATCGGCACCGTTAATCCAGTGTATATTAATTCCTTCTCTTTCCATTTTTCTAAACCATGTCATTTGTCTTTTTGCAAAATTATGTATTGCACTATTTAACTTTTGATACATATCATTATAGCTTAATGACCCTTGTAGAAATTGACTTACATACTTATACTCAAGCCCGAAGAATTTCAGTTTATCATGCGTAACTCCATTTTTAACTAATGATTTTACTTCATCAATCATTCCGCTTGCTAGTCTTTCTTTTAGCCGGTGTGTTATTCTTTGTTTAATTAAATCACGATCCAACTTCACCCCTATTGTTATTGAATTAATCCTTTTCTCAGAATTGTCGACTGCAGATCTGCTCTCAGAAATAAGTATGGCTTTCATAATTCTTTCTTTATCAATGAGATCGGTTGTGTTATGTAAACCTGATTTTAATTCTAAAAGTACCTTTCGTAATTCGTCCTCATTCATACTCAACAATTCTTTTGCTTTATTCGAACTAAAATCGACATCAACTAGTTTGTAGTTTGTTAAAATTGAATGAAGATAAAGACCGGTGCCTCCGACTAAAAAAGGAGTTTTCTTTCTGGCGGTAATATCATTGTAAGCTGATTTAAAAAGTTTGGTATACTTATACAAATCGAATTCATGTTTAGGTGATATTACATCAATAAGATGATGGGGAACTTGAATATTATTTATTATGTAATCATCTAAATCTTTGCCGGTACCAATATCCATCCCTGCATAAACTTGACGAGAGTCGGCAGATATTATTTCACCATTAAAATGATATGCGAGTTCGGCTGCTAATTTTGTTTTTCCTACTGCCGTAGGACCGAGAATGGTTATTAAGTTGTAGTTCATTACACTTTTAAGCTAAAGTGCGGATGTGATAGGCAAAGTGATTTTAACTTTTGCACCTTCACCTAAATTACTTTCAACAGAAATTTTACCTGAATGGCTTTCGACAATTTTTTTGGTAATTGTTAAACCCAGCCCTGTTCCTTCTTTTTTACCGTGAGTCATAAAGGGTTCGAAAACTTTTACAAGTAGACTTTCTGGAATTCCGAACCCGCTATCTTTAAATATAATAGTTACTTTGTCTTTTTCGGTTTTAGTGCTAACCTCTATATTTCCACCGTCGGGCATTGCGTCACATGCATTTTTAATAATATGGTTGTAACATTGGAAAAATTCTTTGCTGTCAATCTGAACTTTTACGTCTTTATCAAACCTATTATGTATAGTCGAGTTCATAGATTTCACATACGATTCAAGTCTATCACCGAATTCCTTTAGAGTATCATTCAAACCAACACGGGTTGTCCGAAGTAGTGCCTTTCCCTCAGAATAACTTGAAGTAGTTTGGACTAAATCGGCAACTTGAGTTAATTGTTCTAAAATCATCTCGACAATTTGCGCCGCATCTTTATTAAGCTCTTTCGACTTTAAATGCTCTGCATATCTTTTACTAACGAGAACGGGTTTCTTAATATCCTGTATCAAAAAATTTGTCATCTTCCCTAATGATTGAACGCGTTCGGTTTGCAAAAATCTTTCAAGCATCTCGGCATTTTGAATTGCAAGCGAACATTGAATTGAAATCGCACTTAAAAATTCTTCATCCATCTCGGAGAAGAGTCCGTTCTTACTGTTGAGTAATTGAATAACTCCTACAATTTCATCTTCACGATTTTTTAACGGGAAGCATAACATGCTGTGAGTTTGATAACCCGAGGCTCTATCAAAATCAGATTTGAATCTTTCATCTTTAGAGGCATCTTCAATATTAACGGTTTCCCTATTTTGTGCAACCCAGCCGGCGACCCCTTCCCCAACATTAAGTCTAATCTCTCTAACCTCATTGCCCATCACAACTTTCGACCAAAGTTCGTTTCTTTCTTTATCAACAAGATAAAGAGTGCCTCTGTCCGCATTAGTTAAATCTATGGCTACATTAACTATGTCCTGTAGAACATTATCGATTTTTATGTTGGAATTAACAAGCTGTGCAGCCTTGATTATTTTTTTTAATTGATCGGATTGTAAAAGTATATTAGATATTTTCCCCGGCGGTGGTTTGATCTGTTTATTTTGCAATTTTTCTTCAAACAAATTTTTGTTAGGTGATTCCTCACCGGTAATCTCCTCTGTGGAAAATGAATCTTCTTCAACAATACTTTCTGATAAGTATTCACTAAATGTATTACCGGTCTGATCTAAAATCTGCTCTTCCGGAATGAACTCATCAGCTTCTTGACCACTTAATTCATTATTATCTTTTTTACTTTCGGTTTCATTAAAAGCTTTGAAGAAAGCATCGTCAAAATCGGATAATAGCCGGGGTTTTTCTTCCAAAGTCTCATCTTGCGATGAGAGAGCTGCTAGAGCTTCTTCACTTAGCTCAGAATAATCATCAGTATCAGTTTCTTCATCGTCGGGGAAAAGCGGCTTTTCTATTGATTCTTCAATCTCGTTTAAATCTTGACCAGGCTGCGGTTGAGACAATTCTTCAGTATGTATTTTGTTAAATGTATCTTCAATATCTTCTTCATAGAGTGCTGCATCCTCTCCTGTCGATGTGTCATGTTTATCAATCACATCGTCTTTTAAACTCTGCTCAAAAAAGGCTACATCGGTTTTTCTATTTTTATCTTTAACAGTCTCTTCTGTTTGTTCAATATCAGTCTTTTCAAAAGTTTCTATTTCATCTTTGTTAACTGTCAGTTGCGGTTCGATGTCGGAATAATTCAATAGGTTGGTTTTTATCATGTGGTTCTGTTCTAGCAGCTTGTTAATCTCCTCTTCCGTAAAAGAGATAAGATAACAATCTCGAAGTGCGACAGCTGTGGAGGTACGAGAAGTCTCTTCGGCTATTTCATCGTAACCAAAGAAATCATTCTCTCCAAAGATAAAAGACTTGGTTGAACCAAGGAGTTTTTTCTTTAATAGATTTATTTCACCGCTAACAACAAGAAAAATATTATCGGCTGGATTTTCTTCACGAAATAAAATCTCTCCTTCTTTTAAAGTTTTTAATTCGCCTTTAATCTCGGAGAGATCTAATTCTTGTAAATCAATATCTAAGAATAATTTATTGTTTTGAAGGGCAATATAAAGTTGATTTTCCATTATGACTTATGCTTTGAGTTATTAAACAAGCTTCATTCGGATATTTACTCGCTTTTCTCTTTAAAAATACGATAAAATTTAATTAAGATTAACAAAAAACTACTGTAATTTCAATGTATAGTGCCTGAAATCGGATGATAAAAATCATTTGATTCATCAAGTTAGTTGCACAATCTCAGCCCTGTTTTGTAGTTAGTATTTCTAATAAGTAAATTTCGTTTCAATTTTTGCACAATTTATTCTAGTTGAATCTTTTTATTAATTAAAACATCACACTAAATGAGCGAAGAATTACTTATACAGAAAGCTCAAAACGGCGATAGAGCTGCATTAGCTCAGCTTGTTAAAAATTATGAACAGACTGTTTATAATTTTTCTTTTAAGATTTGCCGCAATAAAGAACGAGCCGAACATACTATGCAGGAAACTTTTTTGAGTATGGTAAAAAATATAGGTCAGTTCAGCGGTAAATCAAAACTGTCAACATGGCTTTATACCGTTGTTTCAAATAATTGCCTGATGCTTGCGCGTTCACAAAAGAAACATGAATATAGTTCTTTTGACGATGATGATAACTTAATCTCTGAAGATAATATTGCCGATTGGAAAATTACACCGGATCAAATTTCCGAGAATAATGAATTGAAAGATATTCTTGATGAAGCAATACAAAATTTGCCTGCGGATTACAGAGTTGTTTTTTTATTGCGGGACGTTGAGGGGTTATCAACCGAAGAGACAGGAAAAATTACCGATCTTTCTATTCCGGCAGTAAAATCTAGGTTGCATAGAGCGAGAGCTTTTTTAAGAAATGAATTGAATAAAAGACTTAGTTATGAACACTGACAAAGCTACATGTAAAGAAGTAATGAATCACATCTGTGATAATTTGGGTGAAGAATTAGATTCGCCGCGATGCGTTGAAATTAAAACTCATCTTGACAGCTGTGATTCGTGCAAAAAATATTTCACAAGTGTTGAAACCACAATTCAATTCTACAAGAAATATAATGTTGAAGTAGACGACAACACACACAAACGTCTTCTCGATTTTCTCGGTCTTGAAGATTAAATAAATCTTGTCAGTTTAAAAAATCATTTAAGTAAAAAAATAAAGGAATATCAATGGATAACGTACACTATTATAACACAAAGGTTAAATGGACGGAAGGAAGAAAAGGTGAATTGCTTGAACCTACGATGCCTACGATCGAAGTCGCTACACCACCGGAATTTCCGAAAGGAGTGCCGAATACTTGGTCGCCGGAGCATTTATATGTCGCATCGGCAAATATTTGTTTGATGACAACATTTTTAGCAATTGCCGAAAATTCCAAACTAAACTTCAAAAGCTTTGAATGTGACGGTGTTGGTAAATTAGAAAAAGTCGATGGTAGATTTATGATTTCCGAAATAGTTTTAAAACCTAAAGTTATTGTTACCGAAGAAAAAGACATCGAACGTGCGGAAAGAATTATAGAAAAAGCGGAAAACCATTGTTTGATTTCTAACTCTATGAAAACCGAAATTAAACTTGAAATGGAAGTTAGTTTGTAATTATTAACCC